>JAFQUE010000091.1 GCA_017408685.1 Bacteroidaceae bacterium
GCCTCAATCGACACAGACATAAGGAAAATGAAGCATGAAGCAAGGAAGTTCCGTGCAATCCGTGGCGCATGGTTTTGGATTCCGACAATATCCTATGGCGTTGCACTTGTAACCTGTTTCATTTGTAACCTTGCCGTAAATCACACGCTATCGTGGTTTTTTGTAGTATTGCCAGCATTGGTATGTGCCTATACATTTGTACCAACAGTGACTTGCTTTTTCGAGTCGAAGAAACTTCTTGTATTTACTGTTTCAACATACCTGTCTATTTGTTTGCTTTTGTTCACTTGTGCAGTATATACGAATGGTTTATCGTGGTTCTTAACTGCCTGCATAGGCATCTTGATGGGGTATGTGCTATTGTTTGTGCCTATCTTGTTATCAAAAACAAATTATTCTCGCTATAAGTTCATCATTTCCTTTGCAATCACACTTGTATTGACAGTTTTGATGATGATACACATACGTATCTGGCAGTCATTTATGCTCGGTAATGCAATTCTGATGGCTGTATACGGCTTTGTACCTGTTATTATTTGTGCGGCAGTATGTGCCTGTCGACTTAACGCCTTCCTTAAGGCGGGACTCTGTACTGCCGTCTGCGGAATCACGCTTTATTTTGCAAATCATGTGGCAACGGTCTTGTTTGGACCCTCTTCCGGCAACCCCTATCAGGTAGATTTTAGCAACTGGGAACAATGCCTGGAGGGAAATGTTCAACTCGTAGTGTTACTGTCAATTTTATTTGTTAGTGTCGTCTTTTTTACAATAGGATTCTTTAGAGTTGTAAGAAACCATAAGCGATAAATTCAAGTTTGTATTCATATCTGAAAATGAACTCCCTCCGTCATTGACGACGAAGGGAGTTTCGTTATGGCCATAATTAACATGAAAGGTAAAAGAAACGGATGCTATGATTCATTGACTTGAAACGGGAGCGTGTTATATAATAAATTATTAAAAATATTTGAAGGGAGCTTTGCCAATGAGCAAGACCTATGTTGAACCCGGAAGAGAGATACCCGTTTACGACGAATGCGACATACTCATCGTCGGCGGCGGCAGCGCAGGACACAGCGCAGCCATTGCCGCAGCCCGCGCAGGCGCGAAGAATATCGTTATCATGGAGCGCTACGGCTACATGGGCGGCGACGTTACCGGCGGCTATGTGCTGATGGTTCCCAAGCTCAGCTGGTATGATAAGAGCTTTGTCCGCGGCCTGCAGGAGGAGTGGTTTACCCGCCTTGAGAAGATACCCGGTGCGGTGCTGGCTCCCACCCTCGAGCAGATAGGCACATCCGACCCCGTGCTGCTGGATATTTGGGCATCCATTCACGGCTGTGTCAGCGAAAGCGAGCCCAAGCGCCTTGTCCGCGCCGTTTACTATGAGCCCAACCAGCTGAAAATCGAAATGGATAAGATGCTTCTGGAGCATAAGGACGCTATCCGCGTTCAGTATCACAGCATGGGTGTGCGCCCCATAATGGAGGGCAACGAACTCAAGGGTGTTATCTTTGAAAGCAAGGAAGGCCGTAAGGCTCTGCTGGCGAAGGTCGTCATTGATGCCACCGGCGACGGCGATATTTTCTATCAGACCGGTACC
>JAFQUE010000092.1 GCA_017408685.1 Bacteroidaceae bacterium
AACCTCCGGCACTATCTAAAACACAGCAAACAACCGTCCAGACAGCGGAAACTGGATAAAAGCTGTTTGAGCGGTGCATATTAGCGTTGCTGTTATTGCGTGGAAAGCGAGTTCTTTTATCCCCGATGGCTGAACGAAAAGTTGTTTGCGGCAAATTTTGTGTGACTGAAGGATGTTGTTTACAACTCCTGAGCAAAACACAAAATGACTGTTTTTGCAGTGCCGGGACCTTTTGCGTACTTTTCAGTCATGAAAAGTATGTGATAGAACGACAACAAGAAGAATAAACGACAACAGATTAAGGGTAAGTTTGTTGAAGAATACAAAAATTCTCATTCCTGTTCATATACTATCTCAAGAAGTATCCCCCCCAATTTTTGCTAGTGAGCCTAGAATTGGGCGCTTTTGAAGCAAAAAGTTTGCGGGTAGATATTTTTGCACTATATTTGCACTGGAGCATGGGACTTCTGTGCTTTGTCAAAAAACTTTTTCCATGAAATTCACTCTGTGCCGTGGGGCAGGGGTGGATTGTTTTTTTTGTTCAACCTTTAATCGGTTTTTTATGGAAAAGGTTCCCTTTTATGAGTGTGTAGCCCGCTGCAGTGCCGGCGGCAAGTTGGTAATGAGTGACAGCATGGTGAATGCTGCCATCAGGTGGCGTAGCGAATATATCCATGGTCTCAGCGGGGCCGAGCGCTATCGCGAACTGCTGTCATTGGGCGATTTCTGCATTGAGCAACGTCGTGACCGTGAGGCAATGGACGCCTACATAGACGTACTCGACTATGTGCTACGCGACGGAAGTGTGGCAAAACGTAACCGTGAGCGGTTCTACCGACAGGCAGCCGATGGTATAATGTACCTTAGCGGCAGTGCGGACGAGGTGGTGTGGGAAATATGCTCGCAGATGTGTGACAGATGGAGGTGACTGCAAGGTCAAGACGGGTGGCAATGTCTCAGTTGCCGCCCGTTTGGGTATTTTCAGGATTTGTATTCTCCTTGATTACTTTCAATGCCTTTTCCCTGTTCTCTTCTGTTACAACTACGTACACGTCACCTATGTTGGGTGCATACTGCGAGATTACAGCGCCCACGGTCTCGTCATTTATTGCACACTGAATGCCGTTTGCGTCAAGCAGTCCCTTTACAAGCTGTGCCTGCCACACATTGCCGGCAAACACCTGTACAAGTCTCTCTTCGTTTACGCTGTTCATGGTTGTTTCTTTTTGTTGTTAAACAATGAGTGTCATGCCTTTGTTGCATGGTATGTGTGACGAATTTACCTGCTTGACGGGTAAAATCAAATAGCAAGCATGGTTCTAATTATTAAAATTTCTTAAAAATACTATAGGTTCGTTCATATTGCCTATTTTTGTAAAAAGAGGTCGTGTGCATACACACCTGACAGATTGACTAATTTAATATTTTGACTATGATAGATGTAAAAGCATGCCTCAATGAGGCCGAAGAGATGATGCAGATGAGTATCATGCACCTTGAGGACGAGTATTCTCACATACGTGCCGGCAAGGCAAACGTACACATTCTTGACTGTGTAAGGGTACACTCATATGGCTCGGACATGCCGTTGAACAATGTGGCGACAATAACAACCCCCGACCTGCGTACAATTGCCATCAAACCTTGGGACAAGAACATGATTGCCCCAATAGAGAAGGCTATCATTGATTCTCCCGTAGGCATTATGCCCACAAATAACGGCGAGGTAATCATCATTGCCATTCCGCCTTTGACAGGTGAGCGCCGCAAGGACCTTGTAAAGCAGTGCTCTCATGAACTGGAAACTGCAAAGATAAGTATCCGCAATGCACGCCGTGACGGTATCGATATCTTGAAGAAATCGGTGAAGGACGGTACTCCCGAGGATGTTGCAAAGGACGGCGAGGAGAGTCTGCAGAAGATTCACGATAAGTACATAAAGAAGGCCGAGGAGATTTTCGCAGCCAAGGAAAAGGAAATCATGACTGTATAATACCCTTGTAGAGAGTGCTGGGTACGGTTATAAGAAGTTCGGGCAGTGTTTACGGCGTGCGCGCCGCTGACGGCACGCTTGTCGACTGCAGGGTGAAGGGGCATTTCCGCCTTAAGGGCATAAGGAGTACCAACCCTGTTGCCGTGGGTGACCATGTGCGGTTTGATGTGCGCGAAGACGGTACTGCGTATATCGTTGAGATTCTTGAACGGAAGAACTGCATTGTGCGCAAAGCCTCTAACCTTTCCAAGCAGTCGCATATCCTTGCTGCCAATCTTGACCTTTGCTTTCTCATTGTGACAATCAATCACCCGGCAACGGCAACAACGTTCATAGACCGCTTTTTGGCGGCAGCCGAGGCGTACCGTGTTCCGGTTGTACTGGTGTTCAACAAGATTGACCTTTACAACGAGACTGAACGTGAGGAACTGGAGTACCTTACGGCGCTCTATGAGAGCATAGGTTACAGATGTCTGCATACAAGCGCCACGGAGTGCAACGGCATTGAGGAACTCAAGGCGGTTATGCAAGGTAAGGTTTCCTTGCTTGCCGGTAATTCGGGCGTGGGAAAGTCGAGTATAGTGAATGCCATTGCTCCTGAGATTGCAGCGCGTGTGGGCGAGATTTCAAGGATTCACGGTACAGGAATGCACACCACGACATATACCGAGATGTTCGAATTCATGCCCGGCAGTTATATTGTGGATACTCCGGGAGTGAAGGGTTTCGGTACGTATGACATGGAGGTGGAGGAAATTTCGCACTATTTTGTGGAGTTCTTCGAACTATCCAAGGATTGCCGTTACGGCAACTGTACCCACACGCATGAGCCCGGATGTGCTGTGCTCGAGGCGTTGGAGAACGGGCGGTTGGCTCCTTCGCGCTACCAATCGTACTTGAGCATGCTCGAGGACAAAGATGAGGGAAAATATCGGGCCTCGGAGTAGATTTTGGGTATATAAAAACATAGCCGCGGCATTGCCGCGGCTATGTTTTTATATACGATATCAGTTTTCTTTCAATAAAGTGCCTCGTACTGTTTTGCTATCTTTTTCCAGGTGTAGTGTTCCCGGGCAAGTTCCTTCATTACTGCACCGTCAAGGTCATCTCTTTTTATAAGTTCTGCAAGTTCCTCTCCGTTCCGGTAGTAGTATGCCTTGCCGCAAGTGGTCTCACGGTTGTACACAACATCGTAGGCCAGTATCGGGCGCCCTGAAAACATCGCTTCCACAAGCGATGGGTTGGTGCCGCCGGCACTGTGTCCGTGAATATAAGTCCTCGCATTCTTTCGCAACACAAACAGTATGTCAAGGTCATATATGCTGTCGGCAAGGATAATGTTGCTGTACTTGCCTTTGTATTCTTCCTTAAGTTTGCGACTGTATCCGTTGCGGTCCCAGTTGCCTACAAAAATCAGTTTTTCGTGGCTCTTGGCGAAGGTCTCCAAAGTTATGTGGCAGTTGTTCTCCGGTTCAATGCGGCACACACTCATGCAGTAACCGTTTGCTGTGAGTCCGTAGTGTTCAAGAACCTCTTTTTCACGTTCCGCAGCAACGTCCATAATGGCATGGTCGCCACCGTATGTGATGAGTGTGGTCTCTTTCTTGTACAACTCCTTGGCATAATCCTGTATACCTTTGTTGTCGGTGATGACAACATCGGCAAAACGTACGGCAAGACTTTCCGACTTTTTTAGAATCCAGCGTACCCAGTTCTTCCACTTTGCACGCCGGTGTTCAAGTCCATCGATGTTTACAATTATTTTGCTGCGGCTGAAGAGTTTGAGTACAGGCATGAACATGCAGCCCGAAACGCCAAGCACAAGTATTGCGTCGTATCCTCTGAAACAACGTATCATCGATATTATATCGTATGGGATACTGTGTGCCCCGTTGGCGTGCAAGGGAATGTACTTGAGGTTTGCGCCCTTGTATTCCTTTGCTTTTGGCGGGATATCCTTGCTGCTGCAGAATACGGTGTAATGGATATCATCGGAGCAGTTCTCTCCGATAATATTCTCCACAAGCGTCTCGAAACCTCCGTATTTTGCAGGAACACCCTGCGTGCCTATTATAGCAATATTTTTCATCTTTTCATGCAGGCATTATCCAATTACCTGCCCAATCATCTTCAACATGTTCTTTTCGCTGTACCCAGCCGAGCATTCCAATGCATTCTTTGCCAAAGATAGGAATAACTTTTCATCTGTTAAAATATCTTGAATGCAATATTCTACTTTTTCAAGATTATCCACATCAATCCTGTATCCGTTCTTCCCGTCCTCAACCATTTCGGCAATTCCGCCCACAGTGGGCACAATCACAGGCAGGCCTGCAGTCATGGCCTCAAGTGCCGTAAGTCCGAAAGTTTCAATGGCCAATTTTTTATTTGTGAGGTTCAGTACAACCGAAGCCCTGTTATAGAAGGGGACAACATCGTCCTGTCTTGGGTGGACTGCAAGGTTGCCGGGTATTGCAGTCTTGCAATTCTTAAGATATTTTGCAATACTCTCCTCACTCTCGTTAAGTACCAGCTCAAAATTGAAGCACGTGAGCCTGCGGGCAAGTTCAATGAATTCGTCTGTTCCCTTGTACCTTTTCAGTGACCCTAACATCAGTACCCTTTTGTCTGCAAATGCTCTCTTTGCGTCGGGTTCAACCCTCTTGGCAAACCCAGCCCGCAGGGCATTGGGTATAATGTGGACCCTCTTCCTGCGCCTCAAAAAGGAGCGTTGGTACTTCGAAACGCATATTATGTCACTTGCCACAAACTGCATTATCTTTGCCAGAACACGGTAGGCCGTGCTTTTTGCCTTTGCATTTTCGTGGTAATGGTATATTACCCGCTTACAGGCTATGCGCCCGCCCAGGGCAGCGCCCACAGGAAGAATTGTATTTATGTATATTACGGTGTCCCTTTTGAACACGTACCCAAGGGCTATGAAAAAGACCTGCAACTGTATCCAGGCGTAACGCATGCTCCTTACAAGGATGTTGCGGGAGAAGGTATAGTTGTATTGTCTCATGCGCAGGCCTTGCATTCCTTTTAACCGGTCGAGCACCCCGCCACGTGAAGTTATAAGGTCCACTTGGTGTCCTTCCTCTATGAGTCCGCTCACCACGCTCCTCAGCACCTTTGGGCTGCCGCTGTAGTCATTGAACAGATGAAAGCAGGCTATTCTCATTTTCGTGTGTTTATTTATGGTAATTGTTTGTTTTGAATTCAATACCCCTGTCTGCTTTTTAAATTCCTACTCTGAGTGGAGGTGGTCTTCAGGCCAGAGAGGTATTGTTCAATTTATATTAGTTTTTCTAGCAACTTACCCCATAGTGCAAACGGAGTAGTTGCTTCGCCAGTCACTTTTTTGCCTTCGCGCACCGTAAAGCGCGAAATAATGTCCAACAGGTAGAGAGTATATTCCTGTTTCTTAATCCATGCCCCCTCCTTGCTGTTCATGAATGCGGTAATCTCCTTTGCACCCCAACCCCTCTCAAAAACGGCAGTTTGGGTAAAGAAATGGTAACGGTCGAGCCCGGGAGGATAACTCTTGGCGGCATATTCAAAATCGAAGACAAAAAGCATGTTCTTCTCCACGAACATGTTCCATGGCGTGAAATCGCCATGATAGGCCGAGAATTCGACCTCACGGCCACTGAATATCTCTTTTATGTTTGCAGCGACCCTGGCAATGACTGCCGGCTCAACATTATCGGGTAACCAATCCAGGTGCTTTTCAAGTAAGTCAAGCGTGCGGCAATAATCGCTCTCCTCAAAGCATACAGCCTGTTTGGTTTTTTCGTGAAGCTTTGCAAGGAACCTTTCCTGCAATGCTCCCCATTCATGTATAACTGCCGATGACCGTGTTTTCACAGTACTCTGTACAAAAATGTGCACGCCGCTATCCAACATGCCGCAATGCAGGACTTGCGGAATACCTTTCATTCCCTTGCTGCCCAACCATGCAAGCATTTTGTTCTCTTTGTCAAAGAGTGCCTTTATATCACTGCTTGTACTCAACTTGCAGTACCCCAGAATGTGCCTGCCGCTCGACAACTGCATTGTAATCTTGCGGTGCACGCTTGGTGTACCTTCAAAAACACTGAATTCAACTTCAGTGCCGAACATATTGCACAGCAGTGCGTGTAACTCTTTTCCCAGTGAACAATGCAGCGTTGTGGCATGTATTGCCTTGCGCACCGGGGAAATCCCGTGCAACATAGGCAACAGCGCCTTAACCATTTTCCCCTTGATACCGCTCGGCTGGTACAGGTTCATTGCTGTGCGCATGTCCCGTGCCGGCATAATCCAGTACTTGCCGTCACTGTTCCCAAAACGGTAGAATTTCTCTCCGCTTGTGAAGTCAAGGGTTTTATCAAGGATATTTTTCATATTTTTAAACAAAAGAACATAAGTACATAAGTTTAATATTGTGCATTTGTACTTCTGTCTTAAATAAATTATATCTTGCTCTTCAGCAAATCCCTGTACTCAATGCCGCGGGCTTCCCAAAGGAACTGCTCGCCGGCATGCTTTGCATTCTCCCCAAGACGCTTGCGTTCCTCCTTACAGGTGAGGCGCTGCATTGCCGTTGACATGTTTGCAATAACCTTATCGCGTGAGGTACGCGGTACAATAATTGCATATTCATTGGAGAAGTAGCGTGTGTAGCCTGTGGTGTCAATGCATATCAGAGGTTTGCCCATTGCCATTGTGTCAAAAGAAACTGTTACGGCACCCTCCTTGAGCGAAGCGTTCACAACCACATCGGCACGACCAAGCAGACTGTAATATTCTTCCATTGAAACATTGCCTGTGAAAGTGACCTGTTCCTGAATCTTCAATCTTTTGACAAATTCCGTCAACCTTACCTTGTCGCTCCCCTTGCCAACAATGGTAAGGTGCAAGCGGTTGTCGTCCTTTGCTGCACGTGCAAAACTCTCGATTACTAAGTCAAAGCCCCGCCAAGCGTCAAGGCGTCCCACGGTAATGAACTCTATTCTGTTGTTATCGGTGTCAAGTGCCGTTACGGCATGCTCGCTCTTTTCAACTGCAACATCGGTAAAAAGCACGCTTTTATCGCGGTATTTTGCCGGTAACAGGTCACGTGTAATTTCGGTTTTGCAAAGTATGAGGTTGGCATTACGGCAACGCTTTTTCAGTCCAAGGTTTATCGGAAGCATTTTAATAGTTGCGCGGCGCACCCATTCAATAAGGCGGTTTTTGTGTGCATAATGCTTGCTGTATTCTGCCGGTATGGTCTCGAGGCCGCCCGCCGGGCCCCACACAAAGAACTGCTTTTGCCCGTATGAACTTACCTTCCATAGCACGTTGCCGTATGTCAGGTGATGGAACACCTTTATTCCATTCTCGCGCATTGTGCGCTTTACAATGCTGTTGGTGCAGTATTGCCATATATTGTAATATGTGCGCACACCACGCAATCCCTTCTTCCAGAACCTTGCCCATTTGGGCAGGTCAAAGTAGATGAAATGTATTCCCGCAAATTCAGGGTGCGCAGCTATCCATGGCTCAATGGTGCCTCGGTTGCTCTCGCGTGTGAGTACCCACAACTCAAAATGCTTCGACATCTCAAGCACCCAGTGCCACCCAACGCCAATCTCGCTGCCGAGTCCCGGCTCGCAGGCATAGGCTGAAACAAAGATTTTAAGTTTTTCTTTAACTTCTTTAGACATAAGTCTGATATATTTTAGACATAAGAACATAAACCAGCGTTCCGTTGGTTACATAAGGTTGTATAATATATACAGAAGCAAGTTTGATGTTTGGCAGTATATGTTCTTTTGTCTTAAATAATTAAATCATTGCGTGGCTTGACTTCTGTTTAATCTCATGAGCCTACGCACCTTTTTGCGGTAGTTTAATCAAATCCTTCTGTGCCACGAACCATGGAATCAGTTTTTTGCATACAGGAATGCATGCGGCCGATAGCAGCAATGTTATTATTGCAATGCTCCAGTTGCTACTCAATATCTCAATCCCTGTCTTGGGCAAGAGAACCATTAGCGGGCGATATATCATGTGGTGTACGCAGAGCAGGACAATGGAGTATCGACCGCAGTATGATACAAATGGAACATGTTTAATAGTCTTGCATAGGAACAATATCGCAAGCACAGAAGTAATGCTTATAAAGTATGTGCTCCAACCTTCCAAACCATTGTAATGCAGCGAAAGACGGTAATCGGTTGTAATGGTAAGAATATATGCAATACCCCAGAATGCCATTGCAAACAGGATGTTGTATCTGTCATATCTGTTGGGATAAAGAATGTCACTCTTTTTCAAATAGTAACCGAATGCAAAGAATGGCAGCGCTGTGAATGCCACATCAATGAACAGAGGAATGAAAATACCACTCCTTCCTAAACATACTCCTGACACTCCCAATGCAATCACGGTTATTATGCGTAGCCATTCTCTTTTTATGTGTATGGTTATCTGACAGAAGATGATGTTGCACCAGAAAAGACACAGCAGAAACCATATCGGTCCATTGAAGAATTGTCTGTTGTTGAATACATCAAGAATACCTCCTGCTCTTGTTATCAGAAGCTGCGGTGCAAGAAACTTTATTCCGTAGTATGCCATGCACCCAAGCAGGTAAAAGAATATAAAGGGAATAAGTATCTTGTTTGTCTTTCTTATAAAGAAATTATACCCGCCGCCATAGTCTTTGAAGAATAATCCTGAAAGGATAAAATAAAGGGGCATCCTGACAATCTCAAGTCCTGGCAGGTTAATTCTTGCGCCACAATGCCCTAAAACAACAAGAATTATACAGATACCTTTTGCAAGGTCTATGAACTCTATTCTTTTTTGTGACATGTTGTTACTTGTTGTGTTTAAAATTCCTTGCTGTTTGTTTTCGGTGTACATATCTTGCCATTCTAAAAACAGGTACAAGGCAGTTACTTGCTATTGCAAAAAGTGTAGGATGTTTGGTTGCAAATTTTACAAGACTGTATTGTGAATTTTTGTATTTAACGTAACCAATAATCTCTTTCTTTGTCTTAATTGAAGAAAATAGTCCAAACAGGTATGAGATAGTACGGTTATAATAACTGTCGGCTAAGTTTATTGCTGATTGATAGTTTGGGGAGTTCTTATATAGAGTTTCTGCATGTCCTAAAACTCTGTTTGCTGCTTCAATGTTGTCGATTAAGGTTGTTTTGTTCTTGTACATAGTATCGCTGGTGCCACTCTCTCCCTTGATATAATGTACCAATAGAGTTGGTTGATATTGTATTTTCTTTACGTAGAACATCATTCTTACCCCCCAGTCAACATCTTCTACCCTAGTACCTTCGACAAATTCTATTCTGTTCTTGTTGTAGAAGTCTCTATCGAAGCATAAACGCCATGGTGCAATGGCAAATCCATTTCTCTGTATGAATGTCTCACCGTCAGTTTTTTCTCGGTATGGTAGATTTAATTGAAGATTGTCATGTGGGTGTCCTTTGAATTGGTATGCCGAATCGCTTACAAGAATTTCAAGGTCACTATCTTGCAATATCTCATAAATTTTTGCAATACTATTCTCATGGAAGTAATCATCAGAATCTATGAATAAGATATATTTGCCTTTTGCAATTCTTACCCCCTTGTTCCTGCTTGCCCCTTGACGTATATTTGTTTCATTCTTAATGATTCTTAGGTTACTGCGTGCTTGTTGTTGCTCCTGTAAGTACTTATATGTGTTGTCGGTGCTACAATCGTCAATACATATGACCTCATACAGGTTCTTGTCAAGTGGTTGTTGCCAAATACTCTCAAGGCATATCGGAAGGTCGTTGGTTACTCCATTGTATACCGGAATTATAATTGAGAAGAATGGTCTTTCTATCATATTATTTCAGTCTTTTCAGATTCTTTCTGTGTTGCTCACTGAATACATGGTTCAGTATCTCGTACACTGCTGCCTGTGGGGTTGTTTCATTAAGAACCTTAGTGTACCCCTTTTTGCCTGCGAGGTAATCTATCTTCGCATTGATTGTGTTTATACCCTCTTCATCTAGTTCCCGCTTGCGGGCAAGGATGGTCTCGCTGCTTGCTGTGAGCAGTATATTGTAGTCAAGCGATGGAATAAATAGTTTACCCCACCAATATAGGAACTTGGGGCTCAGATAAATCCTCGAGCGGCGGCTGTCACATATTATATCGGTAAAATAGCGGTCAAAGACAACCACGCGCGTAATGCGTGTGACTGACTTTACCTTGACAAAGTAGCCTATTATATAGTCAATGGAGTAGTAGCAAAGGCGCAGTAATGAACTCAACTTGCCTGTCTTGCCGCCGCGGTGCGGGTCGCTGTAGTTACGGTCGACTTCCTTCTTTATTCCTGCCGAGTGTGCCACTTCGCCCAGGTTACCGAAGAGGGCTGGGCGGAAGTGATAGTATTTGTGTGCGGTCTTGAACACAGGTGCAATGCGCTCGAGTATGGTGTCGATGACTGTTGTCTTGCCGCTACCGTCGGGCCCTGTAAAACCTATACTGAAACCTGTGCGTGAACACAGGTAGTTGCCAATGAATGTATAAAGGAAATGCAATATGCTTACGACCAAACCAAAAGGCCTGCGTTTAAGGTTGCTCCACAGTGCTTTTAAGAGGAGTTTTTTACCGCGCCTTTTCTCGCATTCCTCAACAGAACGGCAACCGAATATCTGCTTCAGTTTCCTTTTTACTATCTTGCTGTTCTCGGCAGCCTCCTTAGTCGCCCTGTACTTCTCGGGATATTTACTGCCTACTGCGTTGTTGTAAAGTATCTTGTCCAGGAATTGGCACTCAATACCAACGTAGTAGAGAAAACCATTGAACTGCTTGTACCCAAGGAACTCCTCGGCGCTCATCAACTGCACGCCCCACACCGATGTGTCAAAGAAAAAGTCCCACTGTACAATCTCGGTTTTCTCCTTGCTGGTTGCCGCGCAGACATAAGTGATTAAACGGTCGCTGTTGAGGTATGTGATGATATTCCAACCGCTGCGGTCAATGAGTTCAATAAGTGCTTTCTTTATTTTCTTGTAACTCTGGCGCGTGATTATGATGTCGATGTCGCGGCTGTTGTTTTTGTCGGGCAGTCCCTCAAAGTTACGCAACACGGCATAATCGGCATTCTCGTTCAAGAAACCGATTATTACTTTTATATGTTCTGTAGTATTGTTTGACATAAGTATACCTTTTTGGTATTTCTTATTTCTTTTTGATGAAGTTATGCCTCAGTTTGTCAAAAATGTAACCCGGGCGGTAATATATTGATTTCATTATTTCCCAGGCCCCCTTGAATATATTTTTGCGTTTCAGGTAGAACACTCCATTGCGCAAGGAGTCGGCTGCCTTTGCGTCATTTTTAAGTTTTTTCAGTTCTTTATCCGATAGTGAATTATAGAACTCAATGAATGTTAGTTCTTTTTTGCCATCCCTGCGTAGCAGAAGGTTGCGCTTGGTGTAGCGCATTTTTATTATCATGTTAAATGAATTTGAGGAGAGTCCATTGCCAATTTTCCTATACTTGCACAGTACCTCGGGGACTACAATAATTGCCTTACCATCCTTGTAAAGGTCGCTCATGCGTGTCCACAAGTCAAGGTCCTCGCAATAATCCTGATAGCGTGGCTTTCCTTCGGGATAACCGTCTATTATATAACCGCCAACTGATAGAGCGAGTGCTCTGTCATATATTGCAGTCGGTTGCATGAATATGAGTTTCTTGTTTGCCGCCTTCTTGTAGAATCTTTCTTTTGTTGTTTCCCCCAAGAAAATACCGCCGCCAATCTTTTTGCTCTTTTCATTTACATATTCAAGATAGCAGCCCACAGCCATCAAGTCTTTGTCGCTTTTTATTTTGCGGTACATTGTCTCAATGGCATTGGGGTACAATATGTCATCGGCATCATGAAACATCATGTATTTTGTTGTTGCCTTGCGCTCGGCAAAATGTCTTGCATAGCCAATGCCGTGGTTTTCTTCGAAATTGACTATTTCATACTGCCTTGGGTGTAGTGTAAAGAACTCTTCAATGACGGCAATGCTGTCGTCGGTGCTGCAATCGTTGACAATGAGCAGGTAAAAATCCTGCATTGTCTGGGCAATGACACTTTTAAGAGTTTCTTTTATGTATTTCTCTGCATTGTACATGCAGATTGCAAGAGTGAGGTCCTTCATAAATTATACTTCAATAGTATGCTGTTCTGCATTACTACCGTTCTACAGGAGTGGGCAGAGGTGAGACTTCTTCTTCCTCGTAAATCTCAGGGTTATAACGGTTCTTGTAAAAATACTTCACACATGTCATAACCATCATAAGTGCCCATAAATATTGAACATTTCCACCAGCTCCGCCGCCGACTCCGGCAAACATAAATATAGTACCAAGTGACCAGAAATTATATGCACACGAAAAGCACAATATTAGTGATATAATATAGTGTATAAAACCGTAATCATGGAACATTGTTCTATTATACTTGTCCTTTATGCCCGAATCAATACCATATCCAAACCATGTTTCTTTTTTGGTGAAATCTGCGGTCAGTGAATTTAATAATGGGGTAATACGTGCCGAAGCAGAACCATCATTTTCAATTACAGCATCTTTGTCAAACGTCGTGGTTGCTTCAATTGTACTGGTCGCTCTGTCGAGCTGCTCAATTCCTAATTCTTGTATAAGACCATAGCAAATAATAAGCATTGGGATTATGTAGTACCAGTTATGCCAGCGTACAAAATAGAGTGAGAATAGTATAAGACAAACGAATGCAGTTCCACTACCCATTGTGAGCATCATCCAAAGGAAACGTATTGTAACCCATTTATGTTCTCCGCTGAAAAGTTCGCTCAATGTAAATGGACCTTCATCGCGTTTGTATTCGCAGCACTTTATATATGCATAATAGAAAACAAGCATAAAACGCCCAAAGGTACTCGGTTCCATTGATAAGGACTGACAACCCAATCCGCGGTCAAGGTTTGTCATCATGTTGAATAGAGGGAAGTATCCTATTCCCATGAGTGTAAGCACCTGTTGTATTATACAAACAACAAAGTACAACATCATGAACCATTTGCATATGTTTATGAAATGGTCTATTGTGAAGACCTTTTCAATGAATATAAGGTTATAGAAACTGACGTATGTTAGTACAAGCAAAATAGAGTATATGTATGTACTCCAACGGAAACTCTCGGGATGGAAACTTGCAACAATATATTGATAAAGAAGATAAATGACGCCAATGAGCACAGCCTTGGATGCTTTGAACGAGTAAAAGAACATAACTACGATGGAGGATACCATCAATGTCATCTTTATCGGCGCGTTCATGCCGAAAGAGTCCACAGGCATGTAATATATGCCGTAGAATATAATCAGTATCGTTGCAAAGAGTGTAAGGCCTTTCTGCCCTTTGAATATATCAAACATCGTTTTTGTTCTATTTACCAATCATGAATTTTAGTTTCCCATTGAACAGATTGACCAATGGGTAAGTAAGCAGTATGCATACTGCAAAATATAGTATTGTAACAGGTCCTTCAAAAACAGGGTGGTGCAACACATATTTGTCAAAAGCCATAAGTATCTCCATTGTTATGCTGAAGTGTGTGCACATGAGTATGAGTGAGTTTACCCCCCAGAACGTAAAGAATCTTGTTATGATACTTTTCGAGAATGCTGTAAATATGCACATGAATGCAATGGCAGGCAGTGTGTTGCAAAGCAGTCCATTGATGTAGTAAATGCTGAATGGCGGTGCTGCAACAAGTATAATGCTTATACCCAACAGCACAACTGCTATAGTAAACAACATAACCTTGTTTGCTTTAGGTATACTATGTCCCCATCTTTTGGCAATGATGTACCCCAGAGCAACGATGGGCCACGCATATAATCCTCTTACAATAGTCTGCATGGGTGCGTCAATCAATTTGTTAAGTTCACTCAACTCACGCATTGGCAACCATAAGTTGTTATATGTATAATTTGCAGCCAATGTTATTGCCATGAATATTGCAGCAATCAGCCATTTCCTTTTGTTGCTCCTCACAACAGCAAATATGTATTCTCCAATTATCAGTACAGGCAAGAACCACAATGTTCCAATGCCACGTAAAACGATGGTCTTATATATATCGCGTAAAAGTATTCCGCTATCCATTAAACCAAACAGGACCCAAAGAACATCAAAGAGAATAACGAGCAGGCTGAACCAAAGATAAGGGATTCCTAACTGTTTTATTCTCTTTTTAAGCAGTTCATTCGGTTTTACCGCCCTGTCATTTATACCGCTCACCCAACCCGATGTAAAGTAGAATGTACTTATCATGAACATCCCAATCCACGTGTTCAGCCACGCCGGAATAACCCCTTTTTCAAAATGTAGGAATGTTATGCATAGTATTGCAATGCCCTTTGTGGCGTCAATATAATCTAATCTTTTGGTCATTCTTTAATGTTTCTTAAAATATATCTAACATTATTCTGTTATATTTTTAGACATAAGGACATAAGTACATAAGTTTAATATTGCGCATTTGTATGGAACTTTTCAACAATTTTATTGTTGTAATGCACCTTGTGCATTTGGATAAACATATTAGAAAAGCCTTGTATGCAATTGCTTGTATACAATGATTTTCAAATATGTTTATCATTCAGTTCCTTAATATCCATAAGTGAGTTTCTTTTGTTCTTCTGTCTATTATTTTTTTATAATGTTGTATAATGTAAAAACCATTACATACATCCTCATTGAGAACTTGGCTATCTGTTTGCCAAACCATGAGTCATTGCTGTAGCGGTCAATGAAGTAGCAGCGCGACTTCCCCCACGTTCTGAATCGTTTTACAGGGTCTCCCTTGTCGCTTTTCACATGGCGGTGCACTGCCCGTGCAGTGGCAAGGTAATACATCTTCTTGCCGGCAATCTCTACCTGCCGTGAGAGTATTGCCTCCTCACAGTATAAAAAGACCTTTTCATCGAAGAAATTTATCTGTTTAAGGAAGTCTGTCTTTATCATGAAGCAGCACCCGCTTACCTTGTGGCAGTAATGACTCTCTTTGTAATTATCAATGAAGTCGTATGCTTCGCCTTGCTTCTTACGGTGCAAGATATCCTTTATCCAACCAAATGACCTGCGCCAATTGCCCTCTTTCCCCATCGGGCTCTGGTGTATGCCGTCGGCACCTATGATATCGCTGCCGCATATAACAATCTCCTCATCGTCTTGCATTTTCTCCGCAAGTCTTAACAGGTAGTCCTTTTGCGGGAACTCCATGTCCGGGTTCGCAATGAGTGCATATTCATACCCCTTTTCTGCAGCATAACGCAACCCCACATTGTTACCTGCATTATAGCCCTTGTTCTCATTGTTGGCAATAAATGTGCAACCTTGTTCCTTGCACAATACTTCAACGACTTTGCGGTCATTCTCACGCGAGCAGTTGTCGACAACAACAATCTCGGCCTCAACGCCTTGCTGTTGCTTCAGGAAGCCTATACACTTGCGGCAGTCGGCACTGCTGTTGTAGTTGAGTATGACAATGGCAAGTCTCATTTAATTTTTTATAAAGAATCGTATAATACCTTTCAAACGTTTTTTTAGATACTCCCATATTTGTAACTTTAGTGCGGGCCTTTGAGTCCAAGAAGCATTAAAGCGGTGGATGCAGAATGTTTGGGGATTGCGTTTGTATTTGTCAATATTATTTTTCTCTGTTGAATAACATTTTTCAATATCATACTCAATGGGTGAAAAGTAACATGCAGGACATAGAAGTAGTTCGCCATCATTTATATTCATCTCTGTTTCAACAGGCTTGAATATTACATCAGGATATGCCTTCTCTATTGACTGTTTTATTATACTAGGTGCTAACAGTCCGTTTTCTCTAACATATTCCATTGAGAAATCCTTGTCTTTGTAAAAGTCCATTGCATTTTTACACCATTTCATGCCTGGTCTTGAAGCCATAATGGCTGCCTCAATATCTTTCGTGGAATTCTCGAATCCTATAAATGAGTCGTAATTTAGGAGTGGATTAAAAGTCTTTAGCATTTCTACATCAGAATCCAGGTAAATGCCTCCTTCGGTGAATAACGCGTATACACGTATATAGTCGGCTGCAAAAGCATATTTCTTCGTTTCAAAGGCTTCTTTAACCCATTGTACCGAATTAATATTGAATCGATGAGTATCCCATTTGATAATCTCATAGTCGGGAAGTACCTTATGCCAGGTATCAATACAATGTTTTATTAGGGGTGGGTATTCATCATCGCTTAGCCAGCAGAAATGGATTTTCTTTGGTATCATATTGTTTTCTGTTTTAGGAATCTTTGCCACTTGAACTGGTCATATTTTCGCATTGGAAGTATCTTGTGGAAACGGTAACGTTGGCAATAGAACATTATTTTTCGCAATTTTCATTGAAGATTATTCCACTTAATAGATAAACACAATCTCATGAGTTAGTTTAGTTCTTTAATTCTATGAATTATGCGTAATATGTAGGGGTATATGCCGATGTTTGCCAGAAAAAAGATTATTCGTAAGCTACGCCTTATTCCTGATGTAAATGGATATGTATTGTTTATCTCTGGGTATATTGAGCGCCACAGTTTGCGGTATTTTTGTGGCTCACGCATATATAGGGGCCAAACAAAAACGCGTGCATTGTTTTTCAATACCACAATTTCATGCCTATATTTATATTCCAGTTTGTTTTCCCTTAGGAAGTTTGTAATACTATTGATATTTACACTAGCCTGCCTACATCTCTCTATGCATGATTCATCACTTGGATGATGGCATACCGATTGGTCATTGTGATAGTAATAGTATAATGGTACTGGCAGATATCCGAATCTAGCCTTGCTGTTTATGTGAAGTTGGATAGAATAGTTGACATCCTCCATCATATGGGCTTGAGGAAACTCTTTTATTTCTTGATAAAGAGTGCGCGCCGCCATCCTATAGCACAAACTGCCACTGACTGAGCGGTTAATGAGTCTCTTCAGTATGTCTGTACACTTGTCGAGCCTTTGATAAATGGGATTATGGTTTGTGCCGTCAGTTTCATAAAAATCACAGATAATAATATCAAGTTTCTCCTCTTTGGCCTTTTTATACATCATACGGTACATGTCGGCGTCAACCCAATCATCACTATCGCAATGGATTATATATTCTCCAGTTGCGGCTTTTATTCCCGTCTCGCGAGCATACGCAGCACCCATATTTCTTGGAAGGTCTATAATTCTTGTCTGCTTTTGTCTTTCTGGGTATAGGCTTGCGACTCTTCTCAGTACTGCCATTGACTGGTCGGGTGTACAGTCATTGATAAATATATACTCAATATCATCAAGTGTCTGCTCAAATAAAGAACGTGCGCAGCGTTCTATATATGGTTCAGTTTTGTAAACAAGAATGATGACGGAAACTTTTGGCATATTAATGTGATATATGAACTACAGGTTCCTTAATTTCATTTTGATTCTATTCTTTATGGCTATTGGAGAATAAAGTAGTATTGCAAAATACGAAATGATATTATATATAACTCCTTTATGATTTAATCGTGATGATATTCGTTCAATATAAGTTTCTCCGAATGCAACTCTATTGAGGTCTATTAAAATACGTGGTGGTATGGAGTTGCTGATAAAACGTGTTTTTTCTTGTTGTACAGCATTTTGCTCTATACTACTTATACCATTAATATCATATCTTGATATAAAAATATCTGTTTTTCCATATTTCGCATTTCTTAGTACAATATCCTCATAGAAGAATTTTGCGTCGGCTGTAATCTTGTAGTTTATATCGTATCCACCGAACTCTTGAAGCCTCTTGGTCCTAATAAACGTGCTTTGATGACATAGGGTGTCCAAAAAGAAGAATCTGGCGGTAATGCTGGCTGGAGATGTGCATTTCCCAGTAACCTTGTTGCTTGTTACTGTGTATGTGTTTCCAGCAATGTAGTCAACTTTGCCAAATAAAGGTTCATTAATAATTTTTTCTATCACAGATTCATTATTGAATGCATCACCTGCGTTCATAAATATTGTGTATTCTCCTTTGGCTACTGCAATTCCTTTATTCATCCCATCGTATCTTCCCTTGTCCGGCTCACTTACTGTATATGTTGTATATTTTTTGTATCTTTCAAGAATGTTTTTTGTACCATCTTTACTGTCTGCATCAATGATAATCCATTCTGCTTTGTCAAGGGCTGATTGCGAAACAATGCTTTTTGCAGTAATTTCAAATCCTTCTTTGTTATTGTATACAATTGTGATAATAGATATTAGTGGGTTCTTCGTCATAATCTAAAGTTGTTTGAAATCTTTCGCTTAATAGTGCTCTTGTTTGCTATTTCAGTTTTTTATTTTGAATTTAGTTCTGCCAACAATGTCTCTGAATCCTTTTGATGTCACGTAGAAGGCTGCAAAGGTTAACGTTATAATAGTAATCATGTATAATAAGCCCTCAATAATCAATTCAATCCAACCAGTAGCAGTTACAAATGGCCTGATTACTTGATTGCAAATATATGCCGTCACTAAATATGCTGCTATTGCCGCAACCAGATGAATAATGAAGGTTCTCCAGTGCATAAAAACACTAATTTTAAATCCTCTTGAGAATAGATAATATGGTTTCCAGACGTAGTTTATCGTAATAGTTGAAATTAGTGAACCAAGCAATATTCCTGATAATCCCAATATGTGACCTCCTACAATTGAGGAGGCAATCGTTATTATGCATTCAATATATGGTGCCCAAATATCGCCATATAGTCCAAAAGCGTGGTTGAACTGATCAATTGCGCCTCGAGCAATATTCAATCCGCAGAGTATGGCAATTAGAGTTACTGTTGCATTATCAAGAACATATTGTTCGCCAAGCCATACCTCTATTAATTGTGACGAGAAGTTATAAACGCATGCGGTAACGATTGAGGTTATAAATATTCTGAAAGCAAATAGTTCTTGAAATACTTTTAATGTCTTTTCTTTATCACCTTCTGCAATTAGGTTGCCTATGGCTGCTCCAGCACTGTTTATCACTGCTGATACAAGATTTTCTATCTTTTGTGTAAGCAAAGTATAGTTGGTGTATAGCGCGACGACAGGCAGAGTTGCAAAAGAATATATAAGGATTGGAGATAATTGACCATGTACTACCCAACCAACCTTGTGCGCAAAGATTTGTTTTATGTATGTTGTTATCTCCGGGTATTTCTTGAGTAATTTGTTACCCAACTTAACTTCGTTCATTAGCCAAGGATAAGTCTTGCTAATCTTCCAGTTGAGAATTATGGAGTTAATGATGCCGAAGAGCAGTTCTATTAGGAAATATACAATAAAACTCTGTACAAATATTGCAAGCACCATTTGCAATATGACTTTGGATGTTGTTGTCAACTGAAAATATCCTGTAACAATGTAATTGCGTTGGTCGGCCGATAGAAGTGTTGCTTTGTAATTGGCAAAATATCCAATAAGTGAGGAAGTGAGATAGGCATAAAAACCAAAGTATATTACTACCCAAGAGAATGTTGTGCTTGGGAAGATAAGGGGAAGAAAAAACGAGGTGATAATACCGATACTCAAGATGGCGTATCCGATTTTACGGTACAAATAACCGAGTACGGATATAATTTCGTTAATTTTGAACCTGTCTCCATCGGCAATTGGCTTGTACAGTACATAGCCAATGGCTGTTCCAATGCCAAGTTCTGCAAGATTAAGAAAAGAGAGAAGGCTACCCACGGTGCCTGTGAATCCAATAAACTCAGCACCTAATTGGTCGAGCAGTATTTTGCGGGTAAAAAATGCAGTAATGAATGATGCAAAGTAGCAGATGAGATTCATCTTTGCGTTGAGCATTGTTTTTTTTGTCCTTGATTCTCCTTTCATGTTAGTTTGCATCTGCTGTGAGTATTCTTGACTGTCAGAATCTTATTCTTTTAAATTGCTTGTTATAAATTCTTGACGCAGCATATGGGTATCCGCTGTTCCACATTTTGCCTGTTTGTAGAAGATATATTTTTTCGGCATTGGCTATCATGAAAAAGTCGAGGAATGTTTTCTCGTGTGTTTCATAGTTGTTGTCAACATCTTTTGCGTCAACATGTGTGATGTTTCCTTTAATTGTGTACACATATTGCAGCTCTGTGGCGCGTTGTAGGAAAGTTTTGCTGTCGGAGTTTACAAGAATCGTTTGCTGGGGGTGTCTTTTGTGTAATTGCTTTATTTGTTGTATACATTTGGATATCATAGTTTCCTTTTCCTCGTTTGATTGTATTACACCTACTCCGGCAGTTTCATTGAAATCTCCAAGCAGGTTCATGAAGCGGAATGAAGTGCTGATATAGGAGTTGCCAAGTTTAGCCTTGATTCTGTTTATAGATATTTGTAATCTTGGTGATAACTTGAATAGTTCATGAAAGTACTCTGAATAATTCCCGTTGTATGAGAAGTGGGCATTGGTTCTCACATGGAATTCCTTATATGGCTTGTTAAATTCTTCTTCAAAGAATTTTCTTTGCCTTACCCCTTCCGCATTATTGCCTTTGTGGGTGTTTATGTAGCATATGTCTGTAACGCTTGTGTTATAGTTCAGTTCATCATCTGATATTTGCCAGTTCACAACATTGGGCAAGAGAAACTGGCTTAATTCAAAGGGGGAGTTGAATATCAACTTGAAATCCATTCCTTTACGCTTGCATATTTCGTATGTAGAAACTATTCCACGCAACCGGTCGGCAAGTCCATTGCTGCTGATTTTATTATCATATATGCACACAGCACGTTTTTTGCATTCAATTATCGGGCGGTGAGGACCATATTCTTCCATTGGGATGATTTTCCCGTTTTTGAAGTCGTGGTTCTTTTTTAACACTTCTCTCCAATAGAGGAATTTGTGTTCAATATTGAATCGTATATTCTTTAATAGTAGTTTTAATGGCATGGTTTATAAGATCAAACTTTGAATTTGACTTAGATTTACGAGTTCTTTCTCTTTAATCCTTGCTGCCAACAGATATTCCACTCCCTCTTCGCAATGTGTGTCGCTGCCTATGACGTCATAGAGTCCTTTATTAAGCAGCCACTGTGCACGTTTCTTTACGGTGTTGCCGTAACCGCCGCAGATTGAGGGGAGGTTCAACTGGAGTTTCACTCCTTCCTGGTGCAGCCGGATGTATTCTTCTTTATCCATGTACATGTAGCGCTCGGGGTGGGCGAGCAGGGGGTGGTAGCCCAGGGATTTTATCTGCCGGAGTGTCTCATGCAGGCGCATGGGCGGGTTGTAGTATGATGTTTCTACAAGCAGGTGGTTGTGTTTTTTGCCTATGGTGAGCAATTTCTCTTTGGTTGTTGAGATTTCTCCCTTCGGTTCAAAATGACATGATGTCGTTTCTTGAACCCTCTCCTCTGGTCTGTCGGCTACTTCGCTCAGCAGGTTGCGCAGGTGGTTGTCTATCATGTATTCTGCTGCAAGGTGCAGGGTAATGCTGCCTGTGTATGCCGCCTGCAGTTCTGCAAAGTGTGTCAGGAGTTTTTCGGGGGTGTTGGGGATATCCTCCATTATGTGGGGGGTGAGCCATAGTTCCTTCACTCCGGCGGCTTCGTATGTGGCAAGTATGCGCAGGGCTTCGTCCATGCTCTCTACGCCGTCGTCTACCCCCGGCAGTATGTGGGAGTGGTGGTCTGTAGCACCGCGGAGGATTCCGCTTTGGAAAATTGTCGTTTTTTTACTGAAAGGCCACATTTCCCCTTTCACTTTTTAGAGTGGTAGTACCCATATCCGTACCCATACCCGTAACTGTAGGAGTACCCATATTTGTAGCGGTAGCCGGTGCCGCCGCTGTAGGTGCCGTTGAGTATCATGGCCATGTTCTTGAGGCGCTTGCTCTCGTAAATATCCTCGAGTTCGTAGAGCATGTCGCGGTTCAGGAGGTTGGCTCGTATGACAAAGATGGTGCGGTCGGCATGTTCCTCAATAATCTGCGTGTCAGCGACAATGTCAATAGGCGGGCAGTCGATGAATATGTAATCGTACTCCTTGCGCATGGCGGCAATCAGTTCACCGAACCGTTTGCTGTGCAGCAACTCTGTTGGGTTGGGTGGTGTGCTGCCTATTGGGATTATCTTAAGGGTGGGATACTCTTCGGTGCCGGTAATTATGCTTTTTATGTCGCTTGTGCCGCCTGAAAGATAGTCGCTGAGACCTAAGTCGGGCGAGTTTACATAAGCCGATGTTGAGCCATGGCGCATGTCACCGTCGATTACCAGAACTTTTGCTCCCTTGAGCGCAAGGCTGGCTGCGATGTTCATTGTGAGGAATGTTTTTCCGCTGCCGGGATTGAACGATGTGAGGATTATGACGTTGGATGTCTTATCCTTGTCGTTCATGAACTCAAGGTTGGTGCGCAGCACACGGAAGGCCTCGTTTATTATGTTGCGGTTTCCCTCTTTTACAATTATCTTCTTCTCTTCGTTCTTGAATTTGAGTTTCTTGCTCTGTTCGTACAATGGTATTTCGCCTATGAAAGGAACATCAATGTTTTCAAGGTCCTTGCGGCCACGTACCTTGCGGTTGGTCATCTCACGGACAAAAATGACAAGCAACGGCAGCATGACACCGATGGCAAGAGCCAGCATTAATGCCTGGCGTTGCATGGGCTCGATTGGGGTGTTGCTGCCGCTTACCGGCGTGAGCACGCGGTTGTTGGTGGCTTCAAATTCCTTTGAGAGTTCCGTTTCTTCAAGTTTCTGCAGCAGGAACAGGTAGAGTGCGTTCTTTACCTTTTGCTGTCTCAACAAGCCTTGCATGTCCTTGACCTGTTCGCTTTGTCTGCTGAATTGTACCTTGCTGCTCTCTTCCTCTACACTCAGAAGACTTGTCTCTCGGCGAAGGCTTGCAATGTATCCGTCAAGTGCGTCATTGATTGACCTGTACATGGCTGCGAGGTTGTTGTTGCAGTCTATGATAATGGGGTTTGCCTCGCTGCTGTTCGCAAGGTATTTGTCGCGTTTTATGATTTCCTGGTTGTAACCGGTAATCATGTTCTCTATGCTTGGCATGCTTATGCCTGTTTGCGCCGGAAGTATCTCCTTGTTGTCAACATTTTCTATGAGGCATTTCTTAATGAAAAGGGCAAGTTCCAGTTGACTCTCCAACTCTATGAGTTTGTCGTCGTTCTTGCTGCCCAATTCCTTGTTCAGTTCGCTTATCTGCTTTGCCGTGAGTTTGTTCTTGCTGTTCTGCGCTGCAATTTTCCTGTCAATCTGGTTCAGCTCAATCTGCAGGGAGTCAATCCTTTGGGATATGAAATCGATGGTCTTTATTGCGCCTTCGTTGTTTCGTTTCAACCACTGCTCGTTGTATATTGCGATGATGGTGTTCAGTATATCGGTTGCTCTTATTGTGGAGATATCCTTTATGCTCAATCTCACAATGGATGTGTTCTTGTCTACCATGCCGGTTGACAACTTGGAGACAAATTCGTTGATTGCGGCATTTATGCTCTTCTTTTCAACGTGAATATTATGCCCGGTAAAGTCTTTGTAGAATTCGGTTCCTTTGACAATGACTCTGCCAATGGGGGAGGTGATTGTATCGCCCAAGTTGCCCTTGGCGGTGCCTGCCAATATTGTTCCGTTACGGCTGAACCCGCTTAATGCTATTGTGCTGTCGTTATTAAGTGTCGCTGAAAATGTGGCTGCGTCGCTCTGCCTAAGGTCTATGGTGCTGATAATTATCGGCCGTGTCGAATATATGACCCCGTCATAGAATTGTCCTTCGCTTTTGTATTCAATCTCAAGTCCCAGGCGCTCAATCGCTTCGCGTACAATTCCCGGTGAACGGAGTGCCTGCACTTCAATTGCAGCGTCGGCACTGGATTGCTTTGCCGCAAAATCCTTGAACATGCTGTTGCCGCTGCCTTTGCCCTCTTCCTTGATGAGTATTTCGGCCGAACGTACATAGATGGGCGGGGTAGAGAGAATGTATATGACAGCCATGCTCATTGTCACGGCGAGCGAAATGGCAAACCAGTACCATTTGGCAAAGCAGTGGAATAGCAGGTCTCTTATTGGCAGTACATTCTCGTTTTGCCTTTTTCTCCTTTGGGTCATGTCTTATCGTGTGAAGAATGTGATTAATGTGAGCAAGAGTGAAATTGTGGAGAACCAGAATGATGTCGAGCGCAAGGTGTTGTCGTTTATGGTTGCCTGGCCTGCAGCCTTCCTGTTCGGCTCCACATAGACAATGTCGTTCTGCTGCAGATAGTATACGGGTGAACTGTAGAGTTGTGCGGCGTTGTTGAGGTCAACGGTGTAACTCTTTTGCATGCCGTTCTCTTCGCGGAGTACCATGACACAGTCGCGTTTGCCGGTTATCTTAAGGTCTCCTGCATTGCTTATTGCGTCCAGGATTGTGTATTTGTCCTTTTCAATATCATATTTTCCGGGATTGTTCACTTCGCCAAGAACGGATACCTGCAGGTTGTTGAAGTCTACAATGACGGTGGGGTCCTGTACCATCTTCCTGTCGAGCAGTTCCTGCTTGATGTATTTTGCTACCTCGTCTCTTGTCATGCCCTCTATCATAATGCTGCCAAGGTAGGGGAACTCAATGTTGCCGTCCTTGTCCACAGTGTAGGCAAGGTCGGTCTGTGAACCCATATTTGCCTGGCTGCGGCGCAGGTTGAACGGGGCTACAAGTTCCTCGTCCTTGCTGTTGACATGGATTGAGAGCTTGTCACCCGGCTTGATTTTGATTTCCTGTTGCAGGGCAGCCTCAACCGTACCTCCGTTCTTCAGGTCCTGAAAGTAGGCCACCTTCTTCTGTGTTGAGCATGACGCAATGAGCACCAGCGCAAAAAGCATTAATGGAATCTTTTTCATGTTTATCTGTTTTTATTTTGTTGCTTCTTCGCGCGCGCGTATTTAATGATGTTAATTGTAAAATAAATTTACCAACGCGCTTTTGCTATTCAAGAATCTCTATGAGGTCGTTGCTTATCTCGACCATTGCAACGGCTGCGACATCCTCGATGAGCAGTACAACCTTGCGGCTGCGTTTGCCTCGTATTTTGACAAATATGCCTTCAGTGCCGTCAAATGTTCCTCCGTGTAGGCGTACTCTTGTGCCTTTCTCAATGTCAACCTCTTCGGGGCGCAGGTAGATGAGTTTGTCGTTCGCTGCCTGTGTTACGGCTATGAACTGCTGCATTTGCTTGTCCGGCACTGTTATGGGCACGTTCTTGCCGTTCTTGGGTGTGGTGCGGTATTGAAGGAAGTCGACTCCGCGTTTGAGTTCCTTGATGATGTTCTTTGAACAGTGTACAAAGATGAGGTTGTGTATTGCCGGCACTTGTTGTCTTTGCTTAATGCCGTTGCGCTTTTCGACAATTGCATTTGTCATTGGAACAAAGCATTCAATGCCTTTCGATGACAGGTACTCTTTGGCTTTGAGCTCTCTGCGGTAAGGCGCGCTCATCGCAAACCATCGGATGGTGTCATCATTTTCGCCGCACTCTTTGCTGCTTTGTTGGCTATTGAGCATACTTCTGGCTCCTCAATGCGTGTATAGCGCATTGATTTATAATATATTATAAAATATTGCCGCGAATACACCCTGCTACGCCGGTTGCGTTGGCGAATGAAAGGGTGTGGCATGTTTTCGCGCTTTAGCGCAAAGATATTAAAAATTGTTCTTAAAAACAAAAAAAATGTTATTTGGTAAATGCCTCTTTGCTGCGTTGTAAAGTTGTTTTATCATTCTCCGTCCTCGGGACTGCTTGTACAATGCGGGCGAGGTAATCGTAATGCTCTCCGTCCATGCATTTCTCGCATTTGAAACCGTGCTCCTCGGCATAAAAAGCCAGTGTTTCGAAGTCAATGTAAAGCCAATCAAAAGGTTCGCCGGTTGTGTCCTTGTATCGCATTCTGTAGTCTACCTCACCATAGTAGCCGCCGGCCAGGTCAATCTGCATGGAACCGTCATCGTCCATGAATATGTATTTTATATCCGAAGAGTCGAACAGAATCTGTCCGCCTGGCGCCAAGAGCCTCTTTGCGCTACGGAAGAAATCGGGCAATGATTCAACCTTGCCGACAATGCCTATACCGTTCATGGCCAAGAGTATCGTGTCGAACTTGTCGGTAAACCTCTCGTCAAAAAAGTTGATTGCGCGCGCATCGATACCGCGTTCCTTCATTACCTCGACCGAGAGTCTGGAGATGTCTATGGCAACGACTTCCAATCCGCGTTCCATGAGAACCTTGCTGTGGCAACCGGAACCGGCTCCTACGTCAAGTACTTTTCCGCGGCACAGTTCAATGGCTTCTTTCTCCAGTATCGGCATTTCTTCGAATGTCCTGAAAAGTGTGTGCACCGGTATTTCATCTTCGTAGAACATGGATGACAGTACTCTTAATTTTGCGGCCTTGCCATATGTGTGGTAGTCAAAAATCGCCCTTCCCATCGGGTCTTTTTCCTTCTCTGTGGTCTGGTTATCCATACTTTTTCTGTGTTTTCTTTTGCGCGTGACTTTGATGTTGTCGTTCGGGTTTTCTTTTCGCAAAACTAACAAATTCCGTTGTAATGGCAAAGGTTTCTGCAAAACTCATTATATTTGCGTAAACAGTTATACGGTAATGAATATTGTTATAGATGAAAAAATTCCGTTCTTGAAGCAGGCTCTTGAGAAGATGGGACATAATGTGCTCGCCAAACCGGGTGTTGAGATATGTGCGGCCGATGTGAAGGAGGCTCAGGCCCTTTTCGTGCGCACCAGGACAAAGTGTGGCGCCTCGTTGCTGCATGGCAGCAAAGTCCGCTTTGTGGGTACGGCTACCATTGGTTATGACCACATAGATTCCGGTTATTGTGCTGCAAACGGTATTGTGTGGGCGAATGCTGCGGGTTGCAATTCGGGTGCGGTGCTGCAGTATATCCAGTCTGTGCTGTATGCCTGGTCGAAAATAAAGAATCGTTCACTTGAGGGGCTTGTGCTGGGAGTTGTCGGTGTGGGCGAGATTGGGAGCAAGGTTGCCGCATGGGCGCATGAAGCGGGTATGCGTGTTCTGCTTAATGACCCGCCCAGGGAACGGCGTGACGGCCCGGATGGCTTTGTTCCGCTTTCCCGTATTGCCGAGGAGTGTGACATCGTCACTTTTCATCCGACTCTCAATCCTTGTGGCGAATTCAAGACTTACCACCTTGCAGGTCCGGTTTTCTTCAGTTCTCTAAGGCGATGTCTGTTGCTTGTCAATGCGTCACGCGGCCCGGTTGTCGATAATGCGGCACTGAAGGCTGCCATTGAGTCAGGAGTTGTTGGCGATGCAGTGCTTGATGTTTGGGAAGGGGAACCGGATATAGATGTCTCTCTATTAAATAAGGTATTTGTCGGTACGCCTCACATTGCCGGATATTCTCTTGAAGGCAAGATGAATGCTACACGTCTGGTATTGGAGGCTTTTGCTTCATTCACGGGTTTTCAGGGTGAACTTCCGTTGCCGGAACTTGCGCCACCCGCGCAGGAATCGGTTGTCGCGTCATCGCTCTCTGCCGCTCTGCTTGATATATATGACCCGTTAAAGGATTGCCGTGCGCTGAAGGAGAATCCTGCTGCATTTGAAGAGTTGAGGAATAATTATGCCTTAAGGCGTGAACCTGTTTCATACAAACTATGTGTTAAAAATGTTGGCAAATGTTAAAATATGGGTGTAGGTATATGATATTTGCACAAAAATGAAGTGATTGTGCAATTTGTGGATGAATTTTTCTTATACTTTCTTGGCAGTTCCTAAAATTTGTCATATTTTTGTGGCAAATAATTTCCAATCTTCAAAAAATTACAACTATGTCAGAAATTGAATCAAGAGTAAAGGCTATTATCGTAGAGAAATTTGGTGTATCAGAGTCAGAGGTTACTTCTGAGGCTAACTTTACTAATGACTTGAGCGCAGACTCTTTGGACAGAGTGGAGCTTATCATGGAGATCGAGGATGAGTTCGGTATCTCTATCCCTGAGGACGCAGCAGAGAAAATCGCAACAGTAGGCGATGCTGTGAAGTTTGTAGAGGAGATGGTTGCTAACAAGTAAACCTCCCCTTCTTGCACTTCTCTAATAATTCTATATGAAACAAAGGAGAGTTGTAGTAACAGGTCTTGGTGCCGTTTCACCAATTGGCAACGATGTTCCCACATTATGGGAAAATGCAGTCAATGGTGTAAGTGGAGCAGGACCTATTACTCGTTTTGACAGTTACCTTTTCAAGACGCAATTTGCATGTGAAGTCAAAGGCTTTGACCTTGGTGCGGTAATGGACCGCCGTGAAGCACGCAAACTCGACCTTGATACGCATTACGGTTATGCCTCGGCTGTAGAGGCCATCGCCGACAGCGGACTTGATTTTGAAAAACTCGATTGTAATCGTATCGGGGTTATTTTTGGTGAAGGAATAGGCGGTTTGATTGCTCTTGAGGATGAAATGCGTGCCTATGCGTTGAATCCGGAGAACGGTCCCCGTTTTTCGCCTTTCCTCATGACAAAACTGATATCTGATATGACATCGGGGTACATTTCAATCCGTTATGGCCTGAAGGGACCGAATTATGTCACGACATCGGCTTGTGCTTCCTCCTCCAACGCCTTGATTGACGCATTTGACCAGATACGTCTGGGGCGTGCCGATGTGATTCTGGCTGGAGGTTCCGAGGCTGCAATATGTGTCACCGGAGTAGGCAGTTTCAATGCAATGCATGCCTTGTCGGTGCGCAATGACGACCCTAAAAGGGCGTCTCGTCCATTCAGCAAGAGCCGCGACGGTTTTGTAATGGCCGAGGGTGCTGCAACGCTTGTACTTGAGGAGTATGAACATGCTGTAGCGCGTGGAGCAAAGATATATGCCGAGATTGCCGGTACAGGTCTTACTGCCGATGCGTATCACATAACCGCCCCACATCCCGAGGGTGAGGGTGCCATGAGGGTTATGAAACTGGCTCTTGAAGAAGCCGGTCTTCCTTTGGAGAGTGTCGATTACATTAATGTGCACGGAACTTCTACGCCGGCAGGGGACGTTGCGGAGGCCAAGGCCATCAAGAACCTCTTCGGTGAACATGCCTATGAACTGAACATCAGTTCAACCAAGTCCATGACAGGTCATCTGCTGGGTGCTGCCGGTGCCATTGAGGCACTGTTGACTGTGCTTGCTGTCAAGAATGACATCGTCCCCCCGACAATCAATCATGCCGATGGCGATGAGGATGAAAATATTGACTATCGCATGAACTTTACGTTCAACAAGGCGCAGAAACGCGTGATTAACGTGGCTCTGTCGAATACGTTCGGTTTTGGCGGACACAACGCAAGCATTGCATTTAGGAAAGTTGAAGGCTGACAGGTTATTTAGAAAAATAATTGACAAGATAAGACTGCTGTCCCGCAAGGATAGAGAGTCTTATCTTTTGTTGTATTCTATCCTTGGGTTTGTGCCCCGTGACATAACCCTCTACAGGCAGGCTATGACCCACAGTTCGTCGGCTTCAGGCTCGCGCAAATTGGGTTGTAATGAGCGTCTTGAGTTTCTTGGCGATGCGGTACTCAGTTCTGTAACGGCTGATTTTCTGTTCTCCAATTTCCGCAAGGAACGCGAAGGTTTCCTCACCAAGTCACGCAGCAATCTTGTGTGCCGCGAACGGTTGAACGGGCTGGCGATTGAAATAGGTATAGACAGGTTTGTGGATTCCTGCGGCGTGCGCGCGCAGCACAACAGTTACATCTATGGCAATGCCCTTGAGGCACTCATCGGTGCCATATATATTGATAGGGGGTACAAGCAGTGCCGCCGTTTTCTGCTCGACAGGGTCTTTTCCCGCCTCGGTGATATTGAGGAGGTGGCAAAGTCGGACAAGAATTACAAGAGCCGTCTTATCGAGTGGGCCCAGAAAAACCATAAAGAGGTGTTGTTCAGGGTTGTGCATGAGGAAATGCGCAAGGATGGCGCATTCTTTGTGAGCGAAGCAGTCATAGATGGTGAGGTCTGCGGAGCGGGAGAGGGATTCTCGAAACGCGAGAGTCAGCAGAAAGCCGCACGTCAGGCTCTGTCCGGTATTGACGGCTGATTCCTTCTTTTATCTTTCACTTTTTATTCTTACAGCCGCTTTCAGTCTGTCCCCTCCTATCGGTGGGGTGTCTTTTGTCAGTGTAATGTCTATGCTGTTTACCTGGCTGAATTCCTTGTATATCGCCATGTTGATTCTGTGGCACACATTTTCAAGCAATTGCGACGGTATCTTCATCTCTTGTGCAATAATCTTGTATACATCGGCATAACTCACCGTTCCGTCTATGTCGTCGCTCTCAAGGCACCCGAAACCGTTTATCCCCAGAGTTATATCCACAGTAAACCATGCTCCGGTTTTTCTCTCCTGTTCCATTACTCCATGGAAGGCATACAGGTGTATATCCTTGAGTTTTATCATGTACTCTTTTGTCTGCATGAGTATTCCTCTTTTTAAGAATAGGGCGACTGTAAAAGCCACCCTATCCACGGTTATTGTCTGTCAAGTATGAAATCCTTTATCCGCACTTTGAGTATCCGCAACCGGGGCAGTGGAGGCAACCCTCCTCAAAAATCAGTTGCTGCTTGCAGTTGGGGCACTTCTCGGCTGTTGATGTGCCGTCCTTTATATAACGTTTCAGGGCGCGCTCAACTCCGTTCTTCCATGTGTTTATGTTGTCCGATTCAAGTTCAAGCGATGATATCAGTTTGATAACCTGCTCTATAGGCATTTTGTAGCGGAGCACTCCTGATATCAGTTTCGCGTAGTTCCAGAATTCCGGGTTGAAACGTTCCGAAAGTCCTTCAATCGTGGTCTTGTAACCGATTTTGTTCTCGAACTGGAAATCATATCGCTTGCTGCCGTCCTCGTTGGTGTGCTTGATTATTATACCCCGTGTAACGTTCTTTGGCAATGGAATTCCGTCTTCGTCGTCCTGCTGTCCTGTGAAAATCTCGTATGGTTCGCCGTCAAGCAATCCAATGAATGCCACCCACTTCTCCTTGTTGTTCTGGAAACGTACCACATCTGCCTCCAGTATAGTCGGGCGTACCTCTGTTATTGCCGGTTTTGCCACTTCCTGTTCTTTCTTCTCCTTCTTGCTCTCTGTAGATACCAGAACGCCTGCTCGTGAACCGTCGCGGTAAACCGTACAGCCCTTGCAACCGCACTTCCAAGCGGTAACGTATAACTCGTTTACAAGTTTCTCGTCCACATTGTTCGGCAGGTTTATTGTTACGCTGATAGAGTGGTCAACCCACTTTTGTATGCGGCCCTGCATTTCAACTTTTGCAACCCAGTCGATGTCGTTAGATGTGGCTTTGGCATAAGGCGAGCGTGCTACAAGTGCGTCAATCTCGGCCTGAGTGTATCGTTTGGTAGTGTCAATACCATTCTTTTTCATCCACTCGACGAATTTGTGGTGGTAAACTACATACTCCTCGAATGCGTCTCCGTTTTCATCGGTGAAATCAACATGTACGGCGGGGTCATTGGGGTTTACTTTCCTGCGGCGCTTGTATACAGGCATGAATACGGGTTCTATACCCGATGTCGTCTGTGTCATAATGCTCACCGTGCCTGTGGGAGCAATTGTGAGACAAGCGATATTGCGGCGACCGTACTTCTTCATGTTCTCGTATAGTTCGGGGTCAGCCTCACGCAACCTGTTGATGAACGGGTTGTTCTCTTCGCGCTTGATATCGAAAATCTCAAATGCACCGCGTTCCTGGGCAAGTTTTACCGATGAACCGTAGGCGGCAAGTGCGAGTGTCTTGTGTACCTTCTCCGAGAACTCCACTGCCTCCTTGCTTCCGTATCGCAGTCCCATTGCCGCGAGCATGTCGCCTTCGGCGGTGATTCCCACGCCGGTACGGCGGCCCATGCTGCTCTTGCGTGCAATCTTTTCCCACAGTTTCTTTTCCGCCCCTTTGACCTCTTCGCTTTCAGGGTCGCTCTCAATTTTTTCCTGAATGGCCTTGATTTTCTCAAGTTCAAGGTCAATGATGTCGTCCATCATGCGCTGTGTCTTTGCCGCATGCTCTTTGAATAGGTCGAAATCAAAATATGCTTCCGGTGTGAACGGGTTTACAACGTATGCATAAAGATTTATTGCTATCAGTCGGCATGAATCGTATGGGCAGAGCGGAATTTCGCCGCACGGGTTGGTCGACACGGTCTCGAAACCGAGGTCGGCGTAACAATCCGGAATTGATTCTCTTTGTATAGTGTCCCAGAAGAGCACGCCCGGTTCTGCCGATTTCCATGCGTTGTGGATAATCTTGTTCCACAATTCTACGGCGTTTATCTCCTTGCTGTATAATGGTGAGTCCGATTTTATCGGGTACTGTTGTGTGTATGGCTTCTGTCCGATAACTGCTTTCATGAACTCATCGTCAATCTTTACCGATACATTGGCGCCGGTAACCTTGCCTTCGGTCATCTTTGCGTCAATGAAAGATTCTGCGTCGGGGTGCTTGATTGAGACGCTGAGCATGAGCGCACCGCGGCGACCGTCCTGTGCAACCTCGCGTGTGGAATTTGAGTAGCGCTCCATGAACGGAACAAGACCGGTCGATGTGAGGGCGGAGTTCTTTACCGGTGAACCCTTGGGGCGTATGTGTGAGAGGTCGTGTCCCACGCCGCCGCGTCGTTTCATCAGTTGTACCTGCTCTTCGTCAATGCGTATTATGCCGCCGTATGAGTCGGCCTTGCCTTCCATGCCTATTACAAAGCAGTTGGACAATGAAGCAATCTGGAATTCGTTGCCGATACCTGTCATTGGGCTGCCTGAAGGCACTATGTATTTGAAGTGGTCAAGAAGCGCGAAAATCTCCTCTGCGCTCATAGGGTTGTTGTACTGCGCCTCGATACGGGCAATCTCGTTGGCAATGCGCCAGTGCATTTGCTCGGGGTCTTTCTCATAAATGTTGCCGAATGAGTCCTTTACGGCATACTTGTTGACCCATACACGGGCGGCAAGTTCGTCACCGCTGAAATATTCAAGGGCTGCCTTGAACGCTTCGTCAAAGGTGTAAATCTTCTTTTCCACTTTTTTAAGTTGTTGTTATGGTTGGTTATTTTTTATCTGCTTTTTATTTGGAGCACCGCAAATTTATAATGCAATTTTAAATTTACCAAATAAATTCTTTGCAACTTATCATTGTAGGATGAAGTTTTCCAGAAAAATTTTTAATTCGCTGTTAATCAATGATATAAAAATTTTAACTTTGTAAAAAGTTTTCCAAAAAGAAAATTGTTATCCCTTCTTTGGCGATTATTGTTTGTTTTTTTTGTGTATTTGTATAGGGTAACGGCAATAAAAAAGTAGAGCGTTTGCTCTACTTTACTGTGGTATATGTTTTGTTCCCGTTAAGCACTCTGGAGTGCCAGGTCTATCTCGTTGAGTTCGTTGCGGAACTGCTTGTCGGTTTCGGCAAGGTTTGTAACGGCCTTGCATGCGTGGAGCACTGTCGCGTGGTCCCTGTCGCCTATGTACTGTCCAATCTTTGAGGTTGACATGTCGAGGTATTTCTTTGCAAGGAACATTGCCACTTGGCGCACAAGTACAACCTCGCGTTTGCGTGAACGGGTGTTTATTGCGCTCACCTCAACACCATAATAACTTGAAACTGTCTTTATTATATCGTCGATTGATATGCTCTTTTTCTCGTAGTTGGAGAGTTCGCCCACAATCCTGCGCGCCAAATTGATATCTACATCGGTGTTGTTGATGGTGGAGTGTGCCATGAGTGACACAACAATACCCTCAAGGTCTCTTATGCTGGCATTGACATGCTCGGCAATGTATGATATCACCTCTTCGGGGAAGTTCAGACCGTCGCGGTAAACCTTGTATCTGAGGATGTTCTTCCTTAATTCAAGGTCTGGCTTTTCTATCTCGGCTGTCATGCCCCACTTGAAACGTGTGATGAGGCGTTCCTCCATGCCTTGCAGTTGTGCGGGTGAACGGTCTGATGTCATAATCAACTGCTTGCCGTTCAGGTGCAGATGGTTGAATATGTGGAAGAATGCATTCTGCGTCTTCTGAAGACCTGCAAATTCCTGAATATCGTCAATGATGAGTACGTCAATGCTCTGGTAGAATCTCATGAAATCATTGAAATTCTTTTGCAGAATGGAGTCGGTGTATTGTACCTGGAACAGATGTGCCGACACATAGAGGACTCTCAATTCCGGGTGAAGTTCCTTTATTCTTACACCTATGGCATTTATGAGGTGTGTTTTGCCCACGCCCGATGAACCGTGTATGAACAGGGGGTTGAATGCGCGTCCCGGTTTGTCGGCAACGCTCATGGCAACCGAACGCGACAGACGGTTACTTATACCTTCGACATAGTTATCAAAGGTGTAGCGGCTAATGAGCATGGAGTCAAGTTCCTGAACTGTTTCCTGCATGGCCTTTGGTGCGCTGTTGCCGCTGTTGCCTGTACCTTTGTTTGTGTGACTGTAGTTTTCAGTGCTTACCTCTACGCTCAGGTTGTTGTCCTTGTCGGTGAGTACACTGTACATCAACTGGGTGCCTTTGCCCATGACCTTGAAAAGGGTAGTGCGCAACAGGTCCACATAGTTGCCCTCAAGAAACTCATAAACAAAGTTGCTCTTCACCTGTATTGTCAAGGTGCCGGCCTCGTATCTGAGTGGCGTTATGTCCGCGAACCAGGTCGTAAAGGTTGCCTCCGAGACATTGTCACGGATAATCTCAAGGCATCTGTTCCACTTTGTTGTCAGGTTTGAACTCATTGTTTTAACTTTGTCTCTTTTTTTAGGGCGAAAAAATTAAAGAATTCCATTTGCAGATTATTGTCTCTTGTTGAAATGGATTCTTTATAACTCTTGGCTTTCGTTGCACTTTGCCTGTGACTCTGTGCATGGCCGTTCTGTTATTTCTATTGCAAATATCTCTAAATAAAAATGAAAATGCAAGCAAAGAAAATCACCCGTAAATTTGTCCTTAGATAATATGCTGTATATCAGTGTCTTAGCAAATGGGTGAAACTGACGTTTTGTTGTTTTGCGTTATTTTTTTTGGACATTGGAGTTCAATGAGTTAGGTTTCGCGTTCTCTTTTCCTCATCTTCTCGGTGTGCCCGATAAATCTTGTTTCCGTGCCTTACAGGTGCTTTTGAGGCAGTCATCCTTGTTGGCAATTTCTTTGTTTATTATTTAGAATCATTCTATATAACCGTAAAAATTTTGTTATTAAAAAAAATCTCCAATGGCTAAAAGAATGGATAATTTTGTGTCAAAAATGATTGTTTTTTCCAAATTGCCTGCTTAACTTAATAGGGCGTGGAACAATCAAATGCGTGGAACATGGGAGTTGAAAACTGGAAACGGAAAGTGGAAAGATGAAATGTGAAAACGGGAAAGTAAAAACGGAGAACTGTTTATAGTTTGCATTATCTTACCAACTCAAGACCGAGTTCCACTCTCATTTTCTCTAAAAGAGGGTTCTTCTCCTTCAGAATCTCGTATTGCTTGGTGCGGTCACTCACGTGTCTCTCCACTACAACCTTGTTCACGTTCACTTTCATGTACGGGATGGTGCCATTGAGATATTCACTCATGCCGTTGCATATCCTTTTGCTCTCTTTCTCAAACAGTTCTGCAGCCAGTTGGTTGTCCACCGATATTGTGAATGATTTGCCTCCGTCGAATGACGGTGTCATTATCTTCATTCTGTCGGCAAGCGCCCTCTCGTTTTCCGGCAGTTTGAGCGCGAACGACATCCATGCTGTGGAGAGCGTTCCGGCGTTTATCTCTACAGTCTTGGGTGCAGTATCTGCCGGTTCAGGCATTTCGGGTTTAGCGGTGTCCTGAACCGGTTTTGTCTCATTTTGTTGTGCTGCCGAAGGAACTGTTGCCGACATTGCGCGTGAACCGCCGAACAGCCCGCCTGCGCGCTTTGCCTGCATTGCCGCGGGTCTTCCCTGCAGAACGGGACCCGGGGCTCCTGTTGCTGTCTGCTGCTGCGGTTGCGTTGCGGTTGCAGTTGTGCTTGCTGCCGTATTGCCGGCAATGGCGTTACTGTTCCCGGCGGCATTCTGATTGGTCGTTGCCGTGTGTTGTGCAGGGGTGTGGTTCTCTTCTACTTTGCTGCTCAGTCTATTGAATATGGGTTTTAACATCTTGGGGCTACGCCCCGCTCCCTCCTCGCTGTCATCCGACAACTGGGAGAGTTCTATGATGGTCAACTCTACCAGCAAACGTTTGTTGCGGCTTGTCCTGTAGTTCATGCTGCAGTTGTTGCACAACTTTATTGCATTGAATATGAACTTGGCCTTGCACCTTGCCGCCTGGTTCGCGTAGCGCGTACGCAACTCGTCGCTTCCTTCGAAGAGCGGTGCTGTTGCCGGGTCTCCGTTTACCAAAAGGTCTCTGAAGTGTGCCGCGGCGCCCTCGATGAATATATTGCCTTCAAATCCTTTGGTAAGGACTTCGTTGAATAGCAGCAGGGCCTGTGGTGTCTTCCCCTCAAGTACAAGGTCTGTAAACCTGAAGTAGTATTCGTAGTCCAGGACATTGAGGCTGCTTATGACTTTTGAATATGTGAGGTCTCCTTGGGTGAAACTTACCATCTGGTCGAACAGCGAGAGCGCGTCGCGCATGCAGCCGTCCGATTTCTGTGCAATAATGCGCAGAGCCTCATGTTCGGTCTTTATACCCTCTTTTGTGGCAATTCCTTGCAGGTGAGCCATTATGTCGGCAACCTCAATGCGGCTGAAGTCGTAAATCTGGCAACGTGAAAGGATGGTGGGTATAATCTTGTGCTTTTCGGTCGTGGCAAGTATGAATATTGCGTGTGCAGGCGGTTCTTCAAGGGTCTTGAGGAATGCGTTGAATGCCGCTTGCGAAAGCATGTGTACCTCATCTATTATATATACCTTGTAGCGGCCAATCTGTGGCGGTATGCGCACCTGCTCATTGAGCGAGCGTATGTCCTCGACCGAGTTGTTGCTTGCTGCGTCCAGTTCATATATCGAGTATGAGCGCTGTTGGTTGAACGATTGGCACGACTCGCATTGGTTGCACGGTTCTCCGTCGCTTGTGGGGTGGGTGCAGTTTATTGTCTTTGCGAAAATGCGTGCACATGTGGTCTTTCCCACGCCTCTTGGGCCGCAGAAAAGATATGCATGAGCCAGTTTCCCGTTCTGTATCGCATTCTTAAGCGTTGTTGTCAGTGACTTCTGTGCAACCACCGACTCGAAGGTGTCGGGGCGGTACTTTCTTGCCGAAACTATGTAATTCTCCATGTGTTAGGTTGGCTTGCGGTTGTTGTGCCCTAACGCCCCGGCGGGCTCTTTGGGCATGTAACTATAATACTATACAAAGATAGTACAAACTGCTTGCCGAACAAAATTGTTGCGCTGTTTTCTCTGCGGCAGCAGTTCATTTCTGCATTACTTTATCTTGTTGGGGTTCTTGGCCGCAAAGTCGGCCCATGATGAATATTTCTTGTCGCCAGTTGGTTTGCCCCGTTGTATGAAATGGCAGAATGCAGCGCCAAGCGCGTCGGTGGCGTCCATGAACTGCGGCATTTCTTCGCCCGAGATGTTGAGCATGCGGCGCAGCATGTCGGCAACCTGCTCCTTGGAGGCAGAACCGTTGCCGGTGATAGCCATTTTAATTTTCATGGGGGCATATTCGTGTATGGGTACCTGCCGGCTGATGGCAGCAGCGATGGCAACACCTTGGGCGCGCCCCAGTTTGAGCATGCTTTGCACGTTTTTGCCGAAGAACGGTGCCTCAATGGCAAGTTCGTCGGGAAGGAATGAGTTTATGAGTCCCTGTACACGGTTGAATATTTCACCCAGTTTCATGTACATGTCCTTGCATTTGCGCAGGTCGATGACGCCCATTGCGATGAGGCGTGCACGGTTACCGTTCACGCCTATGAAAGCATAGCCCATGATGTTTGTGCCCGGGTCAATGCCCATTATTACCCTGTCGTCTGTGGGGTGGTAGCCGTTTGTCATAGGTTCAAATAATTGAACAGGGCCTTGCACCCTTTTTCTATCTCCTTGTATGTCTTGTCGAAATTGCCGTGATACCATGGGTCCGATATGTCGGCGCCGGAGCAGCGCTGTGGTTCGTCGGCTGCAAAATCGAGAAGTTTCCATACTTTCCCTTCACAGTCGCACCCGATTATGCGCATGAGGTTACGTACATTGTACTCTTCCATTACAATAACCATGTCGAAGTTATTGTAGTCATCAATGGTGAAGCGTCTTGCACGGTGTCCGCTGCAGGGGATTCCGTGTTGCGACAGTGTGTACCCGGCAGGATGGTATATTCCGTTGCCAATCTCCTCGCTGCTTGTGGCAGACGATTCGATATGCACCCTATCGTGGCACTGTGCCTTGCGCACAGTCTCTTTCATTATGAATTCTGCCATTGGCGAACGGCAAATGTTGCCATGGCACACGAACATTATCTTTTTCATTTCTCTTATTCCAAAAATGCCGAATCAAAAGAGAGCGGCAACAGAGCCTTGATACCATCCTCGATAATATAACATTGCTTTGCTCCGTAAAGGATTATCCTTATTGTGTTGCCGAATCGTTTTTCAGTTTCCAGAATTACCTGGCGGCATGCGCCACATGGCGGTATGGGCATTTCAAGTTCACCTTGTGCAGTGCGGGCGGCAATGGCAAGTGTCTCTACGGCCTCGTTAGGGTATTGGGAGTTTGCCCAAAAGAGCGTAGTGCGCTCGGCGCACAATCCCGATGGGTAGGCGGCATTCTCCTGATTGCTGCCGCTTACAATGGTTCCGTTGCTCAGTCTCACTGCTGCGCCCACGTTGAAATTAGAGTAAACGGCATAACTGTTGGCTGTGGCGGCACGTGCTGCGTCAACCACTTCTCTGTCTGCTGTCTGCAACTCGTCGTATGTGCAAACGGCAACCTTTGTCTGCAGAATCATCTCCTTCATAATGCGTCGGTTTATGTTTTTATTACTGCGAAGATAAGCAAATAGTTGCTCAAAATCAATTCGGAAACTCTTTTTTATATCTAAAAATGTATGTTTTCTTTTTCCTCCCGACTACATAGCCCGCTATGTGTTCTTCGTAAAATAAAAAAACATCCTATCTTTGCGATATGAATTCAAACAACTTCATGTTCATTTTTTATTGTAAACGATTGATAAATTCTGCAAATGAGAAACTATAATATATTCATACTTGCGGCACTTCTCCTTTTTACAGGTTGTGTGTCGTTCAAAGGACAACAGGTTACAGAATACAGGGGCAGCGACGATTATGACAGTTATGTGCGCACATACTATCCCCTTGCGGTGGAACAGATGAAGAAGTACGGTATTCCGGCAAGCATTACCCTTGCCCAGGGATTGCTGGAGAGCGGTGCAGGCAAGAGTGAACTGTCGCGCAAGTCGAACAACCATTTCGGCATAAAGGCCGACAAGAGTTGGAAAGGCCGTACGGTCTCTTCGATGGACAACGGGCGCATGTGCAAGTTCCGCAAGTACAGCGATGTCAGCGGTTCTTATGAGGACCACTCCAAATTTCTTGTGGGCAGGCAGCGTTATGCGTTCCTGTTCGAACTGGCACCGGACGATTACAAAGGTTGGGCAAAGGGCCTTAAACAGGCCGGGTATGCCGAGGACAGCAAGTATCCGCAGAAACTCATAAACCTCATCGAGAGATATAATCTGCAACGTTTCGACGCTCCCTCTCCAATAGGCGGCGGCAGGGTAGTGCGTGATGTCAACGGAGTACCGTACATTATTGCCGAGGTGGGGGACAGAATGACCCTGCTGGCAGGCGAACTTGGTCTGTCGGTTAGGAAACTCAGGAAATATAACGACATACACGATAAACGTGAACCGGTTCCCGGCGAGAGACTCTTTTTGAAGAAAAAGAGGAGCAAGGCTGCAAAAGGCAGCAATTTCCACACTACTGCAAGCGGCGAGAGCCTCTATACAATATCACAAGAATATGGTATAAGACTAATGAAACTGTATGACCTTAATCCGCAATACAGGAGTTATACCAAACTGAAGGTCGGGGACATAATAAGACTGAGGTAAAAAACAGCCTGTTATTTATTCTTTTCAATCTCTGCCGGAATGCGGTAGGCAGTGTAGAGTTCCATGAGTGCACCGCATAGCATAACCGCAATCCACTCATTGTTGTGCAGTGTGAGCATGAGCACTCCTGCTGTCACAAGCAGCAATGCACCAATCTGCTGCTGGTTAACAAGTCTGCGCACGGTAAAGGTCTTGTGCCTTGGTCTCAGAATGAACTGCGTTACAGCGAACACAACGGCTCCCGTAGTGTAGATATATGCATAAATCCCGGGCAGGAACAAGCGTGAAACTGCGCCGAATAGCAGCACTGCCGCCGCAATCATGTATATGAATCTTATTGCTTTCATCTTGACTTAATCCTCAATTATAAACACATCCTCGTCGGCAGTGTGCATGTTATACTTGTCACGGCAAATCTTCTCGATTTCCCTGATATCGCCGTTCGGTCCAATACGGTCGTTCTTGCGCTCAATTTCAAGCGAGTCGCGTTTCATCCGGGCAATCTCATCTTCAAGTTCGGCAATCTTGTGTCTGTTCTCAAAATGCCTTATCATGCTCTTGTCATCTATGAGTACCACAATGACAAGAAAAATGATTGTCACAAAAAGATATTTGTGACTTTTTATCCAGTTGAATATTTTTGTGAATCTTGCGAACATAACCAATCAGTTTCAATGTGCGAAGATAATAAAAAAAGGATACAAAACAGAGAGCGGTTCAAATATAAAAATACCTATTATATAATAAAACACTCTTTTTTGAGTTATAATATCGATAAACAGGTATTCCGTGAACAGAAACGTATGCTACATATCACTATTTCTCCTGCTGCTCGCCGTTGTGTCGTGCAGTAGCGAAAAGGCCATAAAGAAAGGTGATAAACTCGCCGCCATTATGGAGTACCATGAGGCTGCCAAGGAGTACAAGAAGGCCTACAGGAAGGTTTCACCCAAAGAGCGGGCGAAGCGTGCCGAGGTTGCGTGGAAACTTGCCGAATGTTATCGCAAGAGCAATAGTCCGGTGTTTGCGGCCGCTGCCTACCAGAATGCGGTACGTTACGGTTACCCCGATTCCACAGCGCTCCTTCACCTTGCCGGAACACAGTTGCAGAAGGGCGACTACAAGGCATCGGAGAAGAGTTATCGTCAATTCCTTGAGATTGCTCCCGATAATCGCATGGCACAGGTTGGTCTGCAATCGGCAATCCAATCGGTGGACTGGAAAAAGAATCCCAACCGTTATATTGTAAAGAAATCAAAGGATCTCAACGGCCAGCGCAGTGACTTCTGTCCCATGTTCGTGGGCGAGGACACCACTATGATAATAACCACCACAACCCGCAAGGACGCAAGCGGCGAGGACCTCAACGGAATAACCGGGCAAAAGTATGCCGACCTCTTCTTGACAAAACTCGATGAGAAAGGCCGTTGGCAAAAGAGCGAGAAGATTGAGAGCGATGTGAACAGCGAGTTCGAGGACGGCGCATGTGCTTTCACCCCCGACGGCAAGGTAATGTACTTCACCCGTTGCGTTACCGACCCACAGTATCCCCGTTACGCAGCCATATACAAGAGTAACCGCAGCGACGCCTCTTGGAGCAAACCCGAACAGGTCGTCATCTCCCGTGACACCCTCTCGCTCTATGCCCACCCGGCGGTATCGCCTGACGGTAACTGGCTCTACTTTACATCCAATATGGCGGGTGGCTTCGGAGGGCTTGACCTTTGGCGTTTCTACATAGGTGCAAGTCGTGCCATGGAGGGCGTGGTTGAGAACCTTGGTCCCATGATTAATACCGAGGGTAACGAACAGTTCCCCACTTTTGGTCCCAAAGGAGAACTCTTCTTCTCGTCCGACGGTTATCCCGGAATGGGCGGTCTTGACATCTATTATGCTACAGTGCAGAACGATACGGTGTGGACGGTTGCAAATATGGGTGCCCCCGTCAATTCCAACGGCGATGACTTCGGCATGACGTTTGCTCCGGGACTCTATCGCGGGTTCTTCTCATCCAACCGTGGCGATGCCCGCGGGTGGGACCACATATACTCTTTCTTCCTGCCCGAAACCGTGCATATGCTTCGTGGCTGGATATATGAGAAGGATGGTTATGAACTTCCCGAAGGCGTCATATACATGATTGGCGATGACGGCACGAACAGCAGTTTCGGTGTAATGAACGACGGTTCCTACAGCGTGCGTGTGACTCCCGGCGTCAAGTATGTGTTGTTGGGAACCTGCAAGGGTTATCTGAATGCCATGCAGGAACTTGCTGCTGACAGCGTCGAGGGGAACATGGAGTACCAACTCGACTTTGCCCTTGCCTCAATAACCAAACCGGTGCTCATTGATAATATCTTCTACGAATATGACAAGGCGACTCTGACGCCCGAGTCTACTGCCTCGCTCGACGAACTTGTGAGGTTGCTTGGCCTCAATCCCAATGTCACAATAGAACTTGGTTCTCATTGCGACTTGCGCGGTAGCGACAAATATAACCAACGGCTTTCCCAAGCACGTGCCGAATCGGTGGTCGAGTATCTTGTAAGCAAGGGTGTGGAAAAGGAGCGCCTGACTGCAACTGGTTATGGCGAAGGTGCCCCCAAGGTCGTGACAAAGAAGTTGGGCGAGAAGTACACTTTCCTAAAAGAGGGTGATGTGCTCGATGAGGCCTTTATCAACGCTCTTGAAAGCGAAGAGCAGAAGGAGGCTTGCCATGCTCTCAACCGCCGTACCGAATTCCAGGTACTGCGCACCACTTATAGATTGTATGAGTAAGGGGCGCAAAAAAATCCCTTTCCCATGGATGGGGAAGGGATTCTATAGATAAACCTAATTGTCTTACTCTTCGCCGAGCAGTATCTCCATCAGTTGGCAAGCGGCTTTTGAAACACTTGTACCGGGGCCGAAGATTCCGACAACGCCTGCCTTGTACAGGAAATCGTAGTCCTGTGCGGGGATTACACCGCCGGCAAAAACCATGATGTCGCTACGCCCTAACTTGTCAAGTTCCTCAATGAGTTGTGGCACAAGTGTCTTGTGTCCTGCCGCAAGTGACGACACGCCCACGGCATGTACGTCATTCTCCACTGCCTGGCGGGCAACCTCGGAAGGTGTCTGGAACAGCATGCCCATGTCCACGTCGAAACCGCAGTCGGCATAGCCGGTGGCTACAACCTTGGCGCCGCGGTCGTGCCCGTCCTGGCCCATCTTGGCAATCATTACTCGGGGACGGCGTCCCTCTCTCTTCGCAAACTCTTCGGTCAAACGGCAGGCTTTCTCAAAGTTCCCGTCGTTTCTGCTTTCTGCTGAATACACGCCTGAAATGGTTCTTATTATTGCCTTGTAGCGTCCTGCTACCTCTTCACATGCGTCGGAAATCTCGCCCAGTGTGGCACGTACGTGCGCTGCCTCAACGGCTGCTTCAAGCAGGTTGCCTTCGCCGGTGCGGGCATACTCCGTGATTTTCTCAAGTGCGGCTTTCACTGCGTTCTCATTGCGCCCGGCACGGTTGCGCTCAATGGCTGCAAGTTGCTCCTGGCGCACTGCGGTGTTGTCAATCTCAAGGATATCGATAGGCTCTTCCTCGGCAAGGCAATAGGCGTTTGTGCCCACAATAACCTGCTTGCCGCTGTCAATGCGTGCCTGGGTGCGGGCTGCAGCCTCCTCAATGCGCATTTTGGGAATGCCGGTCTCAATGGCTTTTGCCATGCCGCCGAGTTCCTCAATTTCCTGTATCAGTTTCCAAGCCTTGTCGGCAATCTCCTGTGTCAGGCTCTCGACATAGTAGGAACCTCCCCACGGGTCTACAACGCGGCAGATGTTTGTCTCCTCCTGCAGGTAAATCTGGGTATTGCGGGCAATACGTGCCGAGAAGTCGGTGGGCAGTGCAATGGCCTCGTCGAGCGCGTTGGTGTGCAGCGATTGGGTGTGTCCCATTGCTGCGCTCATGGCCTCTATCACCGTGCGCCCCACATTGTTGAATGGGTCTTGCTCGGTGAGTGACCAACCCGATGTCTGGCAGTGTGTGCGCAACGCCATCGACTTGGGGTTCTTGGGGTTGAACTGCTTTATAATCTTTGCCCACAACATACGTGCTGCGCGCATTTTTGCAATCTCCATGAACGGGTTCATGCCAATGCCCCAGAAAAAAGAGAGGCGCGGAGCGAATGCGTCGATGTCAATGCCGGCCTCGACTCCTGTGCGCACATACTCGAGTCCGTCGGCAAGAGTGTAGGCGAGTTCAATGTCGGCCGACGCGCCTGCTTCCTGCATGTGGTAACCGCTGATTGATATCGAGTTGAACTTTGGCATTTTCTGCGATGTATATGCGAAAATGTCGCCTATTATACGCATTGAGAATGCAGGTGGGTAGATGTATGTATTGCGCACCATGAACTCCTTGAGGATGTCGTTCTGTATGGTACCGGCCATCTCCTCCAACTTTGCGCCCTGCTCAAGCGCTGCGTTTATGTAGAATGCGAGCACGGGGAGAACTGCTCCGTTCATGGTCATTGAGACTGACATTTTGTTCAAGGGTATGCCATCGAACAACTGTTCCATGTTCTCCATGCAGCAGATTGATACTCCGGCCTTGCCCACATCGCCCACAACGCGTTCATTGTCGGGGTTGTAACCGCGGTGCGTGGGGAGGTCGAATGCCACAGAAAGGCCTTTCTGCCCCGAGGCGAGGTTACGGCGGTAGAACGCGTTGCTCTCCTCGGCTGTGGAGAATCCCGCATACTGGCGTATTGTCCATGGACGGAAAACGTACATCATGGAGTAAGGACCGCGCAGGAATGGCGGAATGCCGGCTGCATAGTCAAGATGTTCCATCTCTTTGAGGTCGTCGGCCGTGTATACAGGCTTTACCTTAATCTGCTCGGGAGTCTCCCATATATCGTTGCTGTTCCCTGTCGCAGTTGTGCAGCATGCGGCGTTTGCCCCTGCACCGAATATATCTATGTTTCTGAAATCTTTTCTCATGGCTATGCTTCTTACTTGATACCCAATTTTTCATTCAATGCCTTGAGTGTCTCAAGTACATTGACTCTCACATGTATGAAGTTCTCAATGCCGGCTTTCTGCAGTTCTTCGCTGCATGCCGGGGCACCGGCAACAATGAATATTGCCTTGCCTGCAACGGCGTTGAAAGCGGGGATTGCATATTCGGCATACTCGTCGTCGCTCGAGCATATCACAACAATGTCGGCTTTGGCTTCCATGGCTGCCTTTACACCCTCTTCGACACTCTTGAACCCGAGGTTGTCAATTACTTCATAGCCTGCTGCCGCAAGGAAGTTGCATGAGAACTGTGCTCTTGCTTGGCGCATTGCAAGGTTACCTATTGTGAGCATGAATGCCTTTGGACGGCGTCCGCTCTCTTCGGTCGCCAGGCGCAACTGCTCGAACTCCTCGCCCAGGCGTTGTGCCACCAATTTGCTGTCATTGTCGCAGTGGTTATGGCAACCGCACCCGCATGTTGCCTCCAACGGGCGGCGCCCCTCGCTCTGTTCGCTGAAATTGGGGTACTGGTTTGTGCCGAGCAAAATCTCCTTGCGCTTTGCCAAGGCTGTGCGGCGCTTGTTGCCCGAGGCTTCGACCTCGTTCTTTATACGACCCTCCTTCACGGCCTTGTGGAAACCGCCGGCCTCCTCAATGGCAAGGAACTGTTTCCATGCCTCGGCGGCAATGGAGGCGGTAAGGTTCTCTATGTAATATGAACCGCCCGCGGGGTCGGCAACCTTGTCGAGGTGGCTCTCGTGTTTGAGTATAAGTTGCTGGTTCTTTGCTATGCGTTCGGCAAATTCGGTTGGTGTTTCGTATACAGAATCGAACGGTGATACGGTTATTGCCTCAACGCCTGCTATTGCCGCACTCATGGCCTCGGTCTGTGTGCGGAGCATGTTCACATAGGGGTCGAAAAGTGTGAGGTTGAACCTCGATGTCTCGGCATGTATAATCATCTTGCATGCGCATTTGCACTCGGGAGCGTACTGCTCGACAATCTTTGCCCATAGCATGCGTGCCGCACGGAACTTGGCAATTTCCATGAAGAAATTGCTTGAAATGCCCATGTTGAACCTTATGCTCTTGGCAATTCTGTCAACGGGTATCCCTGCTTCAGTGGCAGCGTTCAGGTATTCGTTGCCCCAGGCAAGCGCGCACGCGAGTTCCTGTGTGATGTATGCGCCGGCATTGCACACTCCTGCGCTGTTCACTGCAATGCAACGGTAGCGTGGCAGTTCCTCAAGGATGTCCATGAGTTCCTTTACTGTATCGATGTACCCTTCAATGACCTTGCCGGCATAGAGTTCTTTGCCTATCGGGTCATATTCTACCGAACCTCTTGTTGCCGAGAGGTCGAAACCGCGTTGCTTGTAATAGTCGACCAACTGTGCAGCGAACACCTTTACCTTGCCCACGCATACGTTGAAGTTCAGTTCGGTCTTTTCTGCGTCAATGCCGTCGAGAAGTGTCGGTATATATTCGGGAGTGACCATCTTCCCGTGTACCCTGAAGACAATGGATGTTACACCGTCCTCAATCATCTTCTTTGCCTTGGCGTTGGCCTCCTCGGCTGTGGGCACATCAATGCTCTGGCGTATGAGCCAGTTGTTGCAGTCACTGTTGCCACGTGTGTAGGGGAACTTGCCGGGCACGGCACCGGTGCAACCGGCGGGAAGGTCTTCTTTGCGGTAGAACGGGTTTACGTTGAAACCCTCATCTGTTCTCCAAATCATCTTCTTGTCATAGTCGGCGCCTTTGAGGTCCTCGACTATCTTCTCTTTCCAGTTCTCTGATGATACCGGCGAGAATTCGCTGAATAGCCTCTCTTTTTCCATATTATGAATGTTGTAAGTTTCTCTCGATAGGGCAAACATACAACATTTTTTGAACAAAGCAAAAAAAACGGAAAAGCCTTTCCGTTTTTCGTTTTCATCTTTTACAATGTTTTATTGTCGCGGAGCACGTCATTCACAACCTCGTGCAACATGACCTTGAGTTCTTCAATGAATGCCTTGGCCTCGTACTGCCTCTTTTCGATATCACGCAGTTTCTTCTCCCAGCGGCCTGTCAGTTCGGCACTCTTGAGCAGTTCGTTCCTTATTAGACCCACAAGTTCAATGCCCGTGCTTGTGGCGGCGATGTTCTTCTTCTCCTTGCGTATGTAGTTGCGTTTGTAGAGTGTTTCTATGATGGCTGCACGTGTTGAGGGGCGTCCGATACCGTTTTCCTTCATCGCCTCGCGCAGTTCCTCGTCATCGACCAATTTGCCGGCTGTTTCCATTGCGCGCAGCAGTGTGGCCTCAGTGTAAGGCTTGGGTGGCTGGGTCCATTTTTCGGCAAGTCCCGGGGTGTGCGGGCCGCTCTCGCCTGCTGTGAATGATGGCAGGACCTTCTCCTTCTCGCCCTCTTTGTCTTCGTTCTGCTCCCCGGCAAATACAGCGCGCCATCCTTGTTCGGTGATTTCCTTTCCTGTCACCTTGAATTTCACCCCTGCGCTCTCGCCAAGAACGGTGGTGGAGTTGAATTTGCAGTCGGGGTAGAAGACTGCAATGAAATGTCTTGCCACAAGGTCATATACCTTTCTTTCAAGGTCTGTGAGGCCTTGGGGGTACACTCCGGTGGGTATGATTGCATGGTGGTCGGTCACTTTCTTGTTGTCGAACACCTTTTTTGATTTTGCGAGCGGCTTGCCTGCAAGCGGCATTATGAGCGGCTGGTAATCGCGCAGTCCCTTGAGAATGTTGGCGCATTTGGGATAGATGTCGTCACTAAGGTATGTGGTGTCCACGCGCGGGTAGGTTGTGACTTTCTTCTCGTAGAGTGACTGTATCGTCTGCAAGGTGACGTCGGCCGAGAGACCGAACTTCTTGTTGCAGTCGACCTGCAGCGATGTAAGGTCATATAACCTTGGTGGCAGTTCGGTGCCTTTCTTGGCTGTCACATCGGTAACGGTGAACGGTTGTCCTGTAATCCTTTCAAGTGCTTCACGGCCCTTCTCCTCGCTGTCGTAACGTCCTTCGGTGACGCTGAATGTGGTGTCGCGGTATACTGTCTTCAATTCCCAATAGGGCTGTGGAACGAAATTCTCAATCTCGAGATGGCGTTTTACTATGAGTGCCAATGTGGGTGTCTGTACACGTCCAATCGAGAGTACCTGGCGGTTCTTGCCATATTTGAGCGTGTATAGTCTTGTGGCGTTCATACCCAAGAGCCAGTCGCCTATGGCGCGGCTTAGCCCTGCTTCGTAGAGCGGCTGGTATTCTGTCTGGTCCTTGAGGGTGGCGAATCCTTCGCGTATGGCCTCTTCGGTGAGCGAAGATACCCAAAGGCGTTTCACGGGGCATTTGGCCCGTGCCTTTTGCATTACCCATCGTTGTATGAGTTCTCCCTCCTGTCCTGCATCACCGCAGTTCACAATGGCGTCGGCTGCCTGCATTAGGCGTTCGATTATGCCGAACTGTTTCTCGATACCTTTGTCGTCGATGAGTTTTATTCCGAACTTCGGCGGTATCATAGGTAGGCTGCCAAGACTCCAGCGCTGCCACATGGGGGTGTAGTCGTGTGGTTCCTTGAGGGTACATAGGTGACCGAAGGTCCAGGTTACTTGGTAACCGTTTCCTTCGTAGTAACCGTCATGGCGGCTGCGGGCCCCCACGACATCGGCAATCTCCTTTGCTACACTCGGTTTCTCGGCAATGCAGACAATCATCTTCTCTGTTGCTTATCTTATAAGGACTTTCTTGCTGTCAATGATGTATATGCCCGGCTGCAGGCCTGTTGTGGCACCGGCGCGACTCACGTCCTTGCGTAGGAGGGTGCCGGTCAGCGAGTATACGTTGACGTTCTTTCCCTCTGCTACGGTCACATCAATACCTGTGGCAACGGGTGACTTTGCATATATGTTCACGCTCTTCTGTGTGCCGGTGTAGCAGGAGAAACGTGGAGAACCTGTGTTGTACTGCAATGTGTTGTGTGTCTTGTCGCCCTGTGACTTGATGACTGCAAGTGCCTCGCTGCCTATTGTTATTGTCCAGCTGCCGTTGGCGTCAATTTCTGTTGCCGTTGTAATGTAGTTGCTGCTGCTTGACTTGGCTGCAAGGTATCCGTCGCCCACATTGAAGGCGAATGTGCCTTCGACAACACCGGCCTCAAGAAGAATCTTCTGTGCGTCGGCGGCGAGGTAGGTCACTTTGCCGTTGCTTGTCATCATGTCGGTCTTGTAGCGGTAGTTGCCGGCGTCGGCCCCCATAACGAAGTTTTCATATGCAATGAGGATTGAATCGCCCACGGTGAGTTGTGCCGCGTCGGTAACAAGGGTGAACGAACCGTCGGTGAAGTTCCCGTCGTTGCCTTCTGTTCCACCGGTGTTGCCGCCGTCGCCCTCATCGCTACCTCCGCCATTTTCTGTATTGCCGTCGTTCTCGCCTTCGACTGCAACGAGCTTGAAGTTGTCGACCTCGAATGTCCCGGCCTGTGCAGACGTACCTATGTACTTGAATGCGAACACGACAGCCTTGTCACCCATATATGATTCAGGTATTGCAATTTCGTCGGTTGTGGTCTTGTCCCAATTTACGGTATTCTGCGCAGCGGCAAAATCAATGACATCCCATGTGGCGTCGGCAATGTTGCCGGTGTAGTCACGGCTGATGAGCAGCTGGTTGTATTCCTTCACCTTGCCGGTTGTGCAGTAGCGTATTACGTAGTCGAATGTCAACTTGGCATTTTTGTCCTTGGTGAAGTCTGCCGGTGCCGAAATGAGCCAACTTTCGGCGTCATGTGCCACGTCGTTATCATCATATGCTGTAACCTCTGCGCACTGGTACTCGAAAATCCACGGGAAATCCCCTTTCACATTCTTCGGGGTGAAACTTATTGTCTCCTGTTCGAAGTCCTCGAATATCTTCAAATAATAGCCTTCGGGAACTTCCGGCGTTGTATCATCATCGCCGCCGGTGCTGCCGCCGGTGCCGTCCTCAACATCCCCGTTGAGGTGGAATACATAATTTACGGAATCGCCCCATACATAGTCGGCCAATTGAGGGTAATCGACATAGGGGTTACGGTTTCCTTGAACAGCATATACTGCATTATTGCGGTTTACCTCCTTCTCGCTTACAGGGTCCTGCTTGTGCCATTTGAGAAGCAATTCCACAGCCCAAGGCTTAAGGGTGGGGTAGGAACTCTTCTCATAATTCATCCAGGTGTATTCCCAAGTGAGGTCCTGATAGCATGTGAACATGTACATGAATACGCGGGCAAAGTCTCCCTTGTATTCGTCGCATGGTTCATAGGCATTCTGGCTGCTGCCGTCGATGTTCGCTTTACCTACGAACGTTACACCATTGTCCCAACTTACGCTTGTGAGTTCGCCCAGTGGGTAGTTGCTTTTGCGGCTGTTGGCATTCTGGTCCGAAGGGTTCAGGTGGTGAAGGTCGCAGTAGGCGTTGTTCTTTTCTCCGCCCCACCAACTCTTTGCCACGCTGTGTTCAATGTTCATGCCCGAAACGGCGCTGCCTTTGCTGCCGAAGTAGCGCTTTTCGTTTGAGTACATGTCAAGCACGCGGCGCTGCCCGTTTTCAATGGCGGCGTCGGTGGTGTAGAACGCACCCCATGTGCTGTTTGTGCCGCTGCCGTAACTTATCTGCTTGTGGTCCTTGACAAGGTTGTATAGCGCAGTCTTCAATGCCGCTCCTCCCTTTGTACCGTCAATGTCGGTGTAATACTCGCTTTGAGCCATTGCTGTCACAGCAAGCAACAGCATGAACATTTGTGTAAATAGCCTTTTCATTATAGTATTCTTGTCTGTATTTGCCTTATTGTTGTCACGCCTTGCAAAGGTACGTTTTTATTGTCTTATATTAAAATTATAAGAGGCGGTTTAAATTCCTAAAAAAGTTTTTCTTAAGGAAACATTTGTGAAAGTTCAATCACTTCAAGGTCTTTAATATCCTTGCCGTCAATGGTGAACTTGACCAATGTGCGTACTTGTTGCCAACCTTGTCGCCCTGCTGCGCCGGGGTTTATGTGAAGGCAACCGACGGTCTTGTCATACATTATCTTGAGTATGTGCGAGTGCCCCGAAATGAAAAGTTGCGGGCGCTCATTGTAGATATCCTTCCGTATCTTGGACTCATATCGGCCGGGATAACCGCCGATATGAGTCATAATGACATTGCACTCCTCAATCCTGAACTTGAGAACACCGCTGAAACGTAAACTGAGTTCGCGCCCGTCGATGTTGCCGCATACGGCGCGTACCGGGCAGTGTGCTTCAAGTTGTTTTATGATTACTTCGCTGCCGATGTCGCCGGCATGCCATATCTCGTCGCAGTCGGCAAAATGTGTGAGGTATCTGTCGTCCCACCAACTGTGGGTGTCCGAAAGCAACCCAATCCGTTTCATAGTCCGAAACGCTGTCTTATGTAGTCACAGATGAATTCCGCTGTGCCGTCAATGCCCATGTGCGATGAGTTGATACAAAGGTTGTAACTCTTTGCCTCGCCCCATTTGCCTGTTGAGTAGTAGTCGTGGTAGTTACGGCGGCGTTTGTCACCTTTTTCTATTGTCTCTATGGCTTGAGCGCGCTCTACATTGTCGTGCTTCATCACATATTTTATACGGTCCTCATAGTCGGCCGTTATGAAAATACTTGCCATGCGACGGTGGTCGCGCAGTACATATTCGGCACAGCGTCCAACAATAACACATCCCTCGCGTTCGGCAAGGTTGCGTATAGCCTCGCTCTGTATCGCAAACAACTGGTCGGAATCCATGCAACTGCCGCCCATGAACAGGTCGGTTATGGCACCGTGTATGCTGAAAATGTTGCCGGCAAAGGCATTCGATTCGCGTTCGTCGGCATTCTCGAAAATAGTAGTGTCGAGCCCGCTTTCACGCGCGGCAACCTCAAGCAGTTTCTTGTCGTAGAACTTAATGCCAAGGCGCTTTGCCACTTTCTCGGCTATCTCCTTGCCGCCGCTGCCGAGCTCGCGGCCTATTGCTATTACGAAATTCTCCATAATGTCATGGTTAACTGTTGGTTGTTCCTATGCCTTCCCTTTTCCACTGGCGGAACTGCAAAATGAGCATTATCACAGTGAGCAGGGCTGCTATGATATCTGAAATGGGCATGCTGTACCAAACTCCTTTTTCACCGATGAAAAGGGGAAGAATGAGCAAAAGAGGTATGAGCAGCAACACCTGTCGGGTGAGCGAGAGGAATATTGACTTGTTCACCAGTCCCACGCTCTGGAAGAAGTTGGTTGTCACCAACTGGAATCCTATGAAAGGCATGAATGTACACATAATCCTCATTGCCCATGCCGCATGCTCAATGAGTCTTGGGTCGGTGGTGAAGGCATGTGCTACGGTCTCCGGCATGAATTCGCATATGAGGAATCCTATGGTGGTCACCAGTGTGGCCCAGAATATTGTGAGCATTAGTGTACTCTTGACCCTGTCGTGGCGTTTGGCACCATAGTTGTAGCCTACTATCGGCTGCATGCCTTGTGTGAGGCCCAGGACAACCATCACAAAGATGAACTGCATGCGGTTGGCAATACCGTAGGCGGCAATGGAGATATCTCCATCCTCGCCATAATTGCGCAGTCCTTTGTTTATAATGATTACAACAATACATGCGGCTGCATTTATGAAGAATGGTGACATGCCGATACTGAGTATTCCCTTGACAATGCCGGCTTTCAGCTTGTATATGCCCTTTTGCAGGTGCAGCAATTCGTCGGGGTTGCTGAGCAGTTTGATTTGCCACATCAGCGTAGTGCATTGCGCCAATATGGTAGCAAGGGCGGCGCCCCTTATTCCCCAACCGAGGACGTAGATGAAAAGCGGTGCAAGGATAATGTTCATCACCACCGTTATTATTGTGGCATACATGGCTTGCTTGGGGTGCCCCGATGAACGCAATGCCGCGTTTATACCGAAATAGAGGTGTGTGACTACATTTCCAAGCAGGATAATCTCCATGAAGTCTCTTGCAAAAGGCAACGTGGCCTCGCTGGCGCCGAAGAAGAAGAGAATGTCATCAAGGAAAATGAATGAGACGGCGGCAAAGAGTACGCCCACAATAATGTTCAGGGTAACCAGGTTGCCAAGTATGTGCTTGGCCGAATCGTAGTCTCTCTGCCCCAGACGCACCGACAACTGCGTGGCACCTCCCACTCCTACCATGGCACCGAACGCGGCCGAAAGGTTCATGAAGGGAAATGTTGTGGCAAGGCCGGATATGGCCTCGGCGCCAACATCGGGAATGTGTCCTATGAACACGCTGTCAATCATGTTGTAGATTGAAGCCGCTGTCTGCGCAATGATGGCCGGAATGGCATATTGCATGAGCAGTTTGCTCACTTTTTCTGTCCCCAGTTCGGTAGGGACTCTTCGTACACTGTTATTGCTCATAAAAAACTGTAAAACGGACTGTCATATTGCAAAAATGACTATTTTTGCGTTGGATATGACATTTGTATATCTGTTGCAAAGTTAGGAATTTTTTTTGACAGGAAACGGTTGTTGCAGTATTTATGTTTGAGGAAAAGAGTGTTCTTGTGGGAATGAGCGGCGGTATCGACAGTACTGCCGTATGCTGTATGTTGCTTGAGCAGGGTTACAGGGTCGAGGGACTGACCTTCGTCACTTGCGACAGCGGTCTTAAGGCGGTGGAGTCCGCGGCTGCGCTTGCTGCGCGTTTGGGTATACCGCACCATGTGGCTGATGTGCGTGGACGTTTCAGAGAGACTGTGGTGCAACCGTTCATAGAGAGTTATCTTTCGGGTTCTACACCCAATCCTTGTGTCAACTGTAATCCGCTTGTAAAGTTTGCCTTGCTCGAGGAGTGGGCCGACAGACTGGGCTGTACCGGAATTGCCACGGGACACTATGTGAAAGTGGAAAGTGGAAAGATGAAAGATGACAGTGAACGGAGATTTTATATTGTAACTGGTGATGATGACCGCAAGGACCAGAGTTATTTCTTGTGGAGGCTTACCCAGCAGCAACTTTCGCGGGTCATCTTCCCGCTTGGGGGTATGGAAAAGACGCAGGTGGTGGAGTATTTGAAGGAGCATGGCTATGAGTGTGTGGCTTCGGGTGGCGAGAGTATGGAGGTCTGTTTCATCCCCGGCGATTACCGCGATTTTCTGCGGTCTAATGTCCCGGATATCGACACTCGTTTCAAAGGTGGTGCATTTGTCGACAGCAGCGGGCGTGTGCTCGGCAACCATGCAGGTTTCCCCTTCTACACCATAGGTCAGCGCAAAGGTCTCGGGATAGCCTTGGGATATCCGGCGTATGTGCTCAAGATAAATGCTGCCAAGAATACGGTAATGCTCGGTACCGAAGAGCAGTTGCTTGCGCGCCACATGCTTGTCGATGAACCACAGTGGGTGGGTGATGTTCCTGAAAATCTCACAGTTCGTGTACGCTACCGCAGCCGTCTTGTTGCCTGCGGTGCACCGCAGGCAACAGGCGACGGGCGCTGGTTAGTGAAACTGCACGAGGCGGTCTCTGCAATAACTCCCGGGCAATCGGCTGTGTTCTACGAGGGAAACAGGGTCGTTGGCGGTGCGTTCATAGCCAATCAGCGTGGAATAAACCAATGGATAAACGACAGGACCGATGAATAGCATAGAAGAACCGCTTACGTTATATGCCCTCAATAATATGGTGCGTGGTGCCGTCAGCGAGGGTATGCCTTCGCGCTACTGGGTTACCGGTGAATTGAGCGAAGTGCGTGAGGCCTCGAACGGTCATTGTTACATTGAACTTGTACAGCGCGATGAGGTCACTGATGAACTTGTTGCCAAGGCACGCGGAACAGTGTGGTCGCGTGTATATACCTTGTTGCGCCCTTATTTCCTTGAGCAGACGGGTCAACCTTTTGCTCCCGGACTCAAGGTTTTGCTGCAGGTGAGTGTGGGTTTCCACGAACTCTATGGTTATGCGCTCGATGTGTGCGATATTGAACCTGCATATACGATAGGCGACATGGCGCGCCGTCGCATGCTTGTAATAAAGCGCCTTACCGATGAGGGTGTGATTGACCTGAACAAGGAGCTGCCCTTCCCTCTTCTGCCGCAGCGGGTGGCTGTGATATCTTCGTCTACGGCGGCGGGTTACGGCGACTTCTGCGACCAGTTGCTCGGTAACCGCTATGGTTTTGTGTTCTACCCCCATCTGTTTCCCTCGCCCATGCAGGGAGGTGGGGTGGAACAGGGTATAATTGACGCTCTTGACCGCATAGCACAGAATTTGGACATGTGGGATGTGGTAGTGATAATACGTGGCGGTGGAGCAACAAGCGAACTTAGTTGCTTCGATACGTATGACCTTGCCAACAATTGTGCGCAGTTTCCTCTTCCAATAATAACGGGAATAGGGCACCAACGTGATGAGAGTGTACTCGATATTGTGGCACATACAAGGGCAAAGACTCCCACGGCTGTAGCCGAACTGCTTATACATTCAATGCTTGAGCAGAGTGCCTTTGTGGATAATGCAAGACTGTCGGTTGCCAATGCGGTGCGCGCACGTGTCGACACCGAGAAACAGCGTGCCGCTGCGTTTGCGTCACGTATGCCGGTGTGCACAACGTTGTGTCTGCAAAACAGCAGGATGAGGCTTCAACCGCTTGTACAAAGGTTGTCCTCGGCAACGGAAATATATCTGAAGGAGCAGCGCCACAGATTGGATATGATAAAGGAAAAGACCGAAGCGGCTTCGCCGCAGCATATACTTGCATTGGGTTATAGTATTACCCGCGTGAACGGCAAGGCAGTACGTTCTATCAGCGAGGTGGTGCCGGGTGATGAGGTGACTACTGTTGTTGCCGGCGGAGAGTTTACAAGTACGGTAAAAGATAAGTTACAATAATATGGAAAATATGACTTATACAGCGGCGGTTGCACGCCTTGAGGAGATTATGACGGCCGTTCAGGACGGCAGGGTAGACATTGACGAACTGTCGGGTCTTTTGAAAGAGGCAACAGAACTGCTCCATTTCTGCAACGACAGACTTTATAAGGTCGACGAGGAGGTAAAGCGCTTGCTTGACGAAATGGAAGGTTAAATTTTCTCTTGTCGGGCAAAATGTGTATCTTCGCGGCACAAAAGAAAACAATACAGGAATGGAAACATTAGATTGGTCTAATATCGGCTTCGGCTATCGCAAGACCGACGCCAATGTACGTTGCGTTTATAAGGACGGCGCATGGGGTGAGGTACAGGTGTGTACCGATGAGAACATAACACTGCACATGGCAGCGACTTGTCTGCACTACGGACAGGACGCTTTTGAGGGTCTTAAGGCCTTCCGTGGCAAGGACGGCAAGGTGCGCATATTCCGCCTTGAGGCAAATGCAGAGCGTTTGCAGAGCAGTTGCGACGGTATAATGATGCCTCGTGTGAGTACGGAACTGTTCCGTGAAATGGTGACAAAGGTAGTTGCGCTCAACGAGCGTTTTGTGCCGCCTTACGAGAGCGGTGCGTCGCTGTATATCCGTCCTCTGCTCATTGGTACGAGTGCCCAAGTGGGGGTTAATCCGGCAAAGGAGTATCTGTTTGTGATTTTCGTTACTCCGGTGGGCCCTTATTACAAGGCCGGATTTGCTGTCAACAACTGCGTGATTTTCCGCGACATTGACCGTGCGGCACCGCTCGGTACAGGCCGTTTCAAGGTGGGCGGCAACTATGCTGCCGGCATGAGGGCAAGTTTTGCTGCGCATGAACAGGGTTACGCTTGCGAGATTTATCTCGACGCCAAGGAGAAGAAGTATATCGATGAGTGCGGTGCAGCCAATTTCATAGGAATAAAGGACAACTGCTATATAACTCCAAAGTCAACATCAATTCTTCCGTCGATAACCAACAACAGCCTTATGCAGATTGCACGCGACATGGGCATGACGGTAGAGCAGCGCCCTGTGCCCGAGGAGGAACTGTCTACCTTTGAAGAGGCGGGCGCATGCGGAACGGCGGCTGTCATTTCGCCCATAGGCCGCATTGACGATGTGGAGCAGGGCAAGAGTTATGTGATTGCCAAAGACGGCAAACCGGGACCGGTACTCACGGCGCTCTATAACCGCCTGCGTGCGATACAGTATGGCGATGTGGCCGACCCATACGGTTGGGTAACTGTTATTGAATAATATGTGATTGCAGATATGGGAAAAGGTAAACTGAAGAAATTTGCCGACATGGCGTCTTACCCCAATGTCATCGAGCACCCATATTCGGTGGTCGATGAGGTGGAGTTTCCATTGCGGGGTAATTGGAATAGGGATTTTTTCAAGAACGGGAATCCTATAGTCCTTGAACTCGGTTGCGGCAGGGGAGAATATACTGTGGCGCTTGCACGCCGTTTCCCCGAAAAGAACTTCATTGGCGTTGATATAAAGGGCGCACGCATGTGGACAGGTGCAACCGAGGCTATGGAAGAGGGACTGGAGAATGTCTGTTTCCTGCGTACTAACATCGAAATTATCGACCGTCTGTTTGCTGCCGGTGAGGTGAGCGAGATTTGGCTCACGTTCCCTGACCCGCAGATGAAGAAGTATACAAAGAGGCTTACTTCGTCGCTTTTCCTTGCACGTTACAGGAACATATTGTCAACCGACGCCGTTGTTCATCTGAAGACCGACAGTAACTTTATGTTCACATACACAAGGTATATTACCGAGGTCAATGCTCTTCCGGTGGTGGAGTGCATTGAGGATGTGCATGGGCAAGAGGAGGTAAGTGAAGTATTGCAGATACGTACGTATTACGAATCGCAGTGGCTCTCCCGCGGAATAACAATCAAGTACATCGCATTCAATCTGCCCGCAAAGGAGAAATATGATGAACCTGATGTCGAGATTGAGATGGACGAGTACCGCAGTTACGGGCGTAGCAAGCGGAGCAGTCTTGAAACAAGCAAATAATTCAAACAGATTATTATGTTCAAACATGTTGTGATGTGGCGCTTCATTGATGGCGCAAACGGGAAAAGCAAAAAGGAGCATGCTCTTTGGGTAAAGGAGAATCTTGAGGCTCTTGTTGGCGTGGTTCCCGAGATACGTTCGCTCGAGGTGGGCGTGAATGTGTGCGTGGCAGGTACTGCATATGACGCTGTGCTTGTGTCGGCCTTTGACAGCGCCGAGGCAATGGAGCGTTACAAGGTGCACCCGGCTCATGTTGCGGTGGCCGAATATTTCAAAGGTATAACCGAGGGTCGTGCCGAAGCAGACTATACGATGTGAAAAGTTAAAGGTGAAAGCTGCGAGTAAGCGAGAACTGGTTCGACGAATTCAAAAAGGGAAAAATTATGGCATTATATCCAAAACTTATACTTGACGCGCTGGAGAAGGTGCGTTATCCGGGCAACGGAAAAAATCTTGTCGAGGCCGGAATGGTTGATGACAATATACGCATAGACGGGAACAAGGTGAGTTTCTCGCTCATTTTTGACAAACCTACAGACCCTTTCATACGCTCGGTGGTAAAGTCTGCCGAGACGGCAATCCTTACCTATGTGGGCAAGGAGGTTGAGATTGCCGGAAATATAAGTGTTGTGAGCCGTCAGGCTGCACGTCCCGAGGTGGGCAAGTTTCTGCCACAGGTGAAGAACGTGATTGCAATCTCTTCGGGCAAAGGCGGTGTGGGCAAGTCTACCGTGTCGGCCAATCTTGCCATTGCACTTGCACGCTTGGGTTACAAGGTCGGTCTGCTCGACGCGGATATTTTCGGTCCGTCTATCCCAAAGATGTTCAGTGTCGAAGATGAACGCCCTTACAGCGAGAATATCGACGGGCGCGACCTTATACTCCCGATTGAGAAATTCGGTGTAAAGATTCTTTCTATCGGTTTTTTTGTTGACCCCGAGCAGGCTATCCTGTGGCGCGGCGGCATGGCAAGCAATGCTCTTAAACAACTCATTGCCGACGCGGCCTGGGGTGAACTCGATTATTTCCTCATTGACCTGCCGCCGGGAACGAGCGACATTCATCTTACTATAGTGCAGTGCCTTGCGCTTACAGGTGCCGTGGTTGTGACAACTCCCCAGGAGGTGTCATTGGCGGCGGCCATAAAGGGCGTGAACATGTTCGTGAATGAGAAGGTGGGTGTGCCCATCCTTGGGGTGGTGGAGAACATGGCATGGTTCACTCCCGCCGAATTGCCTGAAAACAGGTATTATATCTTCGGCAAGGATGGCGGCAAGCGCATGGCAGAGGCTTTCAATATTCCCCTGATTGGTCAGATACCTCTTGTGCAGAGCATTTGCGAGAGCGGTGACGAGGGTGTTCCCATTGCAATGCGTGCCGACAGTCCCGATGGACAGGCGTTCATACAACTTGCGGCAAGGTTGGTTGAGAAGACCGAAAAACGCAATGCCGAACTGCCCGAGACCAAGATTGTGGGGACACATAGGTGATAACATGAGGGCGACTAAACAGTCGCCCTCATGTTATCTATCCGGTAATAGAAATATATTGCCGCGGCAATGAAAATGACTCCGATTGCCCCATAGACCCAACGTGCACCTTTCCGTCCCAAACGGGTTACAAGGAAACTTGCATTGTCGGTTGCAAAGAACCACTCCCAATCGAGCAGTGAGGCAAGCAGGGAAATAATGCCGGCCACCATGAAGATTGCCTGTACAATGTTGTGCAGAATCATTTTATTCTCCCTGTGGCGTCCAACCTTGTGCCTTGAGTTCCATTTCCACACCGTCGCGTGTGATGAGAGCCAGCCCCATGCTGTCGCTTACAATGTGACCTATGACACGCACGTCCTTCATTGCTGCAACTTTTTCGTGGTCGGCAATGGGCACGGTGAAAAGCAGTTCATAGTCCTCGCCGCCGTTCAGGGCGCAGGTAACGACATTCATGTTTAGTTCTTCGGCCATAATGGCTGTCTGGTAATCGATGGGTATGCGCTCCTCGTATATGCGGCAACCTGTTCCGCTCTGTTTGCATATGTGCATGAGTTCCGACGAGAGGCCGTCGCTTACATCAATCATGGCAGTCGGTCTCACACCTTCTTCGCGCAATTTCTCAACTACCTCTTTGCGGGCTTCTGGTTTCAACTGGCGTTCAAGGATGTATTCTTTGCCTTGAAAATCGGGCTGTATGTCCTTGCCGGCTGTCGCAATCTTTTCACGCTCGAGCAGTTGAAGACCCATATATGCTGCACCAAGGTTGCCTGTGACGCATATGAGGTCGGTCTCTTTGGCTCCGCTACGCTTAATGGCTGTTCCTTTGGGTGCAGTGCCTATGGCTGTTATGCCAATGGCAAGGCCGGTGAGCGACGATGTTGTGTCGCCACCGATGATGTCGACACCGTATTGTTGGCATGCGAGCCTTATTCCTGCATACAGTTCCTCAACGTCCTCAATGCAGAACTTGCGGCTCAGGGCAAGCGATACGGTAATCTGCTTGGGGGTACCGTTCATTGCATATATGTCGGAGATGTTGGCAACAACAGTCTTGTAACCAAGGTGCTTCAAGGGGAAATAGGTGAGGTCGAAGTGTACGCCTTCCATAAACAGGTCGGTGGTGACGAGGGTCTCCTCGTCACCGCTGAACTGCAGTATGGCGGCGTCGTCGCCAACGCCTTTTACCGTCTCCTTGTTTGTTATGGGAATATCTTTTGTTATCCTGTCAATGAGGCCGAACTCGCCCAATGATGAGATTTCGGTTCGTTTTGTCGTGTTCATCTTCTTATGCTCTATTGATGATTTCGCGGAATATTGTCGTCATCTTGGGTTGTGCCTCGTCGGCTGCCTTCTGAACCTCTTCATGGCTGCACTCAACCACAATGCCTTCAACGCCAAGGTCGGTTATTACCGAAATGCCGAACACGCGTATGCCGCAGTGGCGTGCCACAATGACTTCGGGTACTGTTGACATTCCTACAGCGTCGCCGCCCATGCGGTGGAACATGCGGTATTCGGCCGGTGTCTCGAATGTGGGGCCCTGTGTGCCAAGGTAAACGCCTTCAACAACGCGTATACCCTTTTCGGCAGCAATATCCTTTGCCATGCTTATGAGGTCTTTGTCATATGCTGCGCTCATGTCGGGGAAACGGTCGCCGTAGGGGATGTTCTTGCCGCGCAAGGGGTGCTCGGGGAAGAAGTTGATGTGGTCATTGATTATCATGAGGTCGCCGATGATGAAGTCGGGGTTCATGCCGCCTGCGGCGTTAGATACAAAAAGGGTCTTTATGCCCAGTTCGCGCATAACGCGCACGGGGAATGTCACCTCTTTCATTGAATAGCCTTCGTAGAAATGGAAACGGCCCTGCATTGCCATTATTTCCTTGTTGCCCAATTTGCCGAAAATGAGTTTGCCAGAGTGCCCTTCTACAGTAGAGAGAGGAAAATTAGGAATGTCCTTGTACTCAATCTCGTACTTGTCGGTTATCTCGTTTACAAGACTGCCGAGTCCGGTGCCAAGGATAATGGCTGTCTCGGGTGCTGTTGTCATCTTTCCTCTAAGGAATTCAGCGGTTTCATGAATTTTCTGTAACATAGTTCTCTATAATTTGGTTAAACATTTCATTTTCTCCGTCGAGAATCTCTACCTGAATGGGAATTGCATATATATTCTCCCTTACGCATTGTGGCAGGTCGTTTCTCTGTATTAGTCTTGTCGCGTCCTTCTCGGTGGTTATTATTGCTTTTCTCTTGCCTTTCATGCTGTTGAAACGCTCCGCAATCCCTTGAAGTTCGGTCGTTGTGAAATTGTGGTGGTCGCCGAAACGTAACATCTCAACCTTTACCCCTTTCTTCTGAATCTCCTCTTTCAGCGGTTCGGGTCGGGCAATGCCTGTTACGAGCAGAATTTCATTGCAAGCGGCAATTTCTTCCAATGGTGCAGCCTCCTTGAAGAGCGGGTAGTGTGCGCCGTATTCCATGCATGAGAAGAATACGGGTATATCCTTGAATCTTTTTATAAAGTTCCTGCACCACTCTTTCTGTCGTGTTGTTATTCCCCGGCATTTCGTTATTATCGCAATGTCGGCTCGTCTTATCCCGGCAAGGCTTTCGCGCATGCGACCGAACGGGAGCACGCAATCCTGCCATATCGGGCGGTTGCTGTCAATGAGCAGGATGTTCATGCCGGCCTTTACGTGACGGTGCTGGTATGCGTCGTCAAGCAGTATCACTTCGGGTACATTCTCCTCGGTCAGCAACCTTTCAATGCCGGTTGTACGTTTCTCACATACAGCAACGTCGATGTATGGAAATTTGTTCTTTATTTGGAACGGTTCGTCCCCGAATATCTCCATTGGTGTCGCGGGGGTACCTTTGATGTACCCTTTGCTCTTGCGTCCATAACCGCGGCTTAATACTGCCGTGCGGAACTTCCGGCCCAACAGATTTATAAGGTATTCGGTGTGCGGCGTCTTGCCTGTTCCCCCTACAGAAATGTTGCCAATGCATATTGTGGGCACTTGAAATGATCTCGACTCCATAACGCCGAAGTCGAAAAGCCTGTTGCGTAATGCTGTAATCCAGCGGTACGGGTTTATGGCGTCGCACACTGTTGCGGTTATACCTCTTTTTGCGTCAATCATATCTGTGTTCCGCGTATTGTTTTCTTTATTGCAAAAATAGGCAATTATTCTATAAAGAAACCTTCTGTCCGCTTTTCTTTTTGTTTATTTTTGACTGAAAATGTTAAAAAAACTTATTTATTCACTTTTTGCACTTCTGCCCAATGATTTTCTTTGGAAATGTTCATTGATTTGAAAAAAAAAGTTACTTTTGCCGTGAAATAAAGTGCAGTTTACAAAAAATGTTGTAAATTGCATGCCGAATACTATGTGTGCGGGCCATGGAAAGATGCTCGAGTGGTTGAAGAGGCACGCCTGGAAAGCGTGTATACGCCAAAAGTGTATCGGGGGTTCGAATCCCCCTCTTTCCGCTGATTTTGAATGAATTAACTTAAAATACTAATTTTAAAAATTACACAAAATGAAAAAACTTTTTGCAATCGTTGCAGTTTTGGGTCTGTTCGGTACAGCTCAGGTTGCTGCACAAACTGATGAAGTCAACAATGTTCAGCAGACAGAGGCAGTTGCTGATTCTGCTGCAGTAGCAAATGATTCTGTAGCAGTTGAGGAACCCGCAGTTGAGGAACCTGCTGCCGAAGAGGCTGCGGCACCTGTAGAGGTTGCCGAAGAGGCGGGTCTTGCCGGTGTTCACAAGTCTCTCAAGACAAAGTTTATCGAGGGTGGTGCCGAGTTTATGGCTCTTGTAGCAATTGCTATGGTTATCGGTCTCGCATTCTGTGTTGAGCGTATCATTTATTTGAGCATGGCTCAGGTTAACACAAAGAAACTCATGGCAAGCATTGCTGATGCATTGTCAAAGAACGATGTTGAGGGTGCAAAGGAAATCTGCCGCAATACAGCTGGTCCTGTTGCCGCTATCTGCTACCAGGGCCTTCTCCGCATAGACGAGGGTCTTGAGACTGTTGAACGTTCAGTAGTTTCTTACGGCAGCCTCCAGTCTTCAATGCTTGAGAAGAACTGCTCATGGATTACACTGTTCATCGCTATGGCTCCGTCACTCGGATTCTTGGGTACTGTGATCGGTATGGTTATGTCATTCGACGAAATCCAGCAGAAGGGTGACATTTCTCCAACTATCGTTGCCGGTGGTATGAAGGTGGCTCTTATCACTACTATCTACGGTATTCTTGTAGCTCTTATCCTTCAGGTATTCTACAACTTTATCCTTACCAAGATTGAGTCTCTTGTTTCAGACATGGAAGACAGTTCAATCACCCTCCTTGACCTTTTGACAAAGTTTAATTTGAAGAAGTAATAACAGCTAACTGAATTATACAATTATGAAAGCTGATTTTTATATTAAGTTATCCAAATGGGTGTTGCTAGCGCTGCTTTCTGTAACGCTGGTTATTCTTGCCTGCTTCTTCTTCGTTGGTTTTGACAACGAGATTGTATTGCCGGGCCAGGAAAAACCGCTTACCGACCCACAGTTCCTGCCAGTACTTATGTGGTGGATATATATATTGGTGATTGTACCAATTGTGCTGATTCTTGTGTATCAGACCATTGGGCTGGTGAAGAAGTTTATGGATAATCCCAAAGAGGCCGCCAAAGGTCTTGTTGGTCCGGTTCTGGCAATTGCGCTTGTAGTTGTTGCATATTTTATCGCAGCATCTTCAGAGTCTAATTCTCTTGAGGCAATACAGAACGGTACAGTAGCTCCTATCCTTATCAATAACGTCATTTGTGAGGATACAGGTTCTATGGTCCTGACAGATGCCCTGCTTTATGTGCAGTATGCATTGGCTGCCATATGTGTTGTTGTGACACTCGTCAGCCTCGCAGGTCTGTTCAAATACGTTAACAAAGTTAAGTAACAGTCATGGCTAAAGGTAATAGAAAAGTACCCGGAATCAACGCAAGTTCAACAGCGGACATCTCGTTCATTCTGTTGATTTTCTTCCTTGTCGTGACTTCTATGAGCCACCAGACAGGTTTGAATTCGCGTCTTCCGGAAAAGACAGAGGACAACACTCCACCGCCAAAGATTCTGCAGAGAAACGTGCTTGCGGTAAATGTGAACATGCATAGCAAGGTTCTCGTGAAGCCGGGTGATATGGAGGTGAGTGAGTTTGAGAACAGATATGGTGTAAAGGTTACCGATGTGCCTTTTGATAAGTTGCGTTGGATTGCCAAGGACTTTATCCGCAACCAGATAACCGACCAGCAGGGCAATGTCCTGATGAACGAGTTGGAGACTTATCCGGTGATGATAGATACCTTTGTAATCTGGAAGGACAAGGATGGAAATCCTCATGCACTTCCCGATGGTCAGCCGCGCCGCATATCAAAGAACCACGTTATAACATTGACTACCGACCGTGCTTCGGAGTACAGCGTGTACTTCAAGGTTGCCAACGAACTCTATGGTGCATACAATGAGTTGCGCAACGAACTCGCTGTTGAGGAGTATGGTAGGCCTTATAACGAACTCGATGGTAACCAGCAAGAGGTATGTCAGCAGTATTACAAGATGAAAATCTATGAGGCTAAGCCCCAGGAGTCTACTGTAAACGTTCAACAATGATTAAGCTATGAGTAAATTTAATAACAAAGGTAAGGCAGAAATGCCTGAATTGAATACATCGTCACTTCCTGACTTGATATTCTCAATCCTTTTCTTCTTCATGATTGTAACATCAATGCGTGAAGAGGAGTTGAAGGTTGAGTTCAAGGCACCTTCGGGAACCGAGCTTTCTAAGATTGAGCGTAAGACATCTGCGATAAATCTTTACATCGGTACTCCTAACCAGAGTTATGCAAAGCAACTTGGTTCCGGTACCCGCGTACAAATCAATGACAAGTTCATTGAGGTATACGAGGTGGGCAAGCATGTTGCCGAGGAGCATAACACTATGAAGGGCGACGATAAGGCCAATATGCGTGTGGTGCTTAAGGTTGACGCCGGTGAAGGCACTGAGGGCAGAAGACGTCCAAGTACTCAGATGGGTGTAGTGAGCGACGTTAAAGAGGAACTCCGTGAGATTGGAGCCTTGTCAATCATGTACTCTGCGGAGTATGACGTAAAAAGAAACGAACAGTAATTAATTCTTATACACAAGAAAGCCGCAACTGCGTTGCGGCTTTCTTGTTTTTGCTGGGGAAGAGGATTGCCTTGTCGCCCTTTTTTTGCCCTTGTCGCCCTTTTAGTTTTTTTTTAGCCGTATCAAGAGCGTTCCCTTCTCACATATGTTACAAACCTGTATTCGTGTTCGTGTTTCTCGTCTTTGCCGAAGTCTTCATCTTCAATAATCTCCCATTCCCTTTTGTTGAATTCCGGGAAGAATGCGTCGGCCTTTTCCGGCGTGTCTTTTACCTCTGTAAGGCAAAGGATGTCGGCGTTTGGCATTGCGGCCTTGTATAATGTCTCTCCGCCTATTATGTATACAATATCTTCGTTGTTGCAGTTTGCAAGTGCTTCTTCAAGAGAGTGGAATGTCTCGGCACCCGGGAACTCGTTCTGTTTGCGCGAAAGCACTATGTTCCTGCGATTGGGCAGGGCGCCTTTGGGCAATGAACGGAATGTGTTGCTGCCCATTATTATTGTATGCCCGGTAGTGAGGGCTTTGAAACGCTTGAGGTCATTCGGCAACCAATAGATTAACTTGTTTTCAAAACCGATAGCGTTGTTCTCGGCTATGGCTGCAATCAATGCAAGTCTGTACATGACTTAATGTTGTTTCAATTATACTGCTACAACGCCTTTGATGTGCGGATGTGCGTCGTAATCTTCAAGTGAAAAATCTTCGAACCTGAATGAAAAAATGTCCTTTACGTTCGGGTTGATAACCATTCTTGGCAGTTTCTTTGGTTCACGTGTTAGCTGCAACTTTGCTTGCTCTATGTGGTTCAAGTAAAGATGAGCGTCGCCAAGAGTGTGTATGAACTCTCCGGCCTTAAGTCCGGTCACCTGTGCCATCATCTGCAACAGCAGTGCGTATGAAGCGATGTTGAACGGAACTCCAAGGAAGCAGTCGGCACTGCGTTGGTAGAGCTGCAGACTCAGTTTGCCGTCGGCTACATAGAACTGGAACATTGCGTGGCAGGGTGGCAGGTTCATGTTCTTGATGTCTGCAACGTTCCATGCGTTCACTATTATCCTGCGTGAGTCGGGGTTGTTCTTTATGGTTTCCACAACCTCCTTTATCTGGTCTATGTGCTCGCCGTCATATCCGGGCCATGAACGCCACTGGTAACCGTATATGTGTCCCAGGTCGCCGTTCTCATCGGCCCACTCGTTCCATATGCGTACCCCGTTCTCTTGCAGGTACTTTACATTAGTGTCTCCGTTGAGAAACCACAGCAGTTCGTGGATTATTGATTTCAGGTGAAGTTTCTTTGTCGTTAGGCACGGAAAACCGTCTTCGAGGTTAAAGCGCATTTGGTGTCCGAACACACTTATTGTTCCGGTGCCTGTACGGTCGTCTTTTCTGGTCCCTTCTGTGAGTATCCTGTCCAGCAAGTCAAGGTATTGTTTCATGCTTCTGTCTCTTTTGTATTATATCTTTTGCGAAGATAATGAAATTAAACGAAAAAGAGATAACCTGCGCGGCATAAAATATTTACAGAGAGTGTGATGTTTTCTTAAAGGTTAAATTTGTTTATATTATATAATAATACACAATAAAAAGGCGCTTGAATGTATATTTTTTGTATCTTTGCGGTAACGCCGCCTTGTATGTGGCGGCGTGAGATTGTTCTATGGAACTGAATGCCGAATTTGTGGAAAGAACGCGTGCGCTCTTCGGCGAAGAGATGTATGACCGCTTTGTCAAGGCGCTTGAAGAGGAGCCCGTGACAAGTGTCCGTCATAATGTGAAGAAGGGCTATGCGGCGCTGCATGGGGAACAGGTCCCCTGGGCTGCCGACGGCAGATATCTTGCCGAGCGTCCGGTCTTTACGGCCGACCCGCTTTTCCATGCAGGTTGCTATTATGTGCAGGAGGCTTCTTCCATGTTCATTGAACAGGCGGTGAGGCAGTATGTAACTTCCCCAGTCCGCGCACTTGACCTGTGTGCGGCCCCGGGCGGCAAGTCTACACACTTGTTGTCACTTCTTCCACAGGGTAGCATGCTTGTGTCCAACGAACCTATGCCGTTGCGTGCACTGGTGCTTGCAGAGAATGTGGTGAAATGGGGTAATGCGTCGGCCGTGGTTACAAAGAACGAACCTGCCGATTTTGCACCATTGCGCAATTTCTTTGACTTTGTGCTTGTCGACGCTCCATGCTCGGGTGAGGGCATGTTCCGCAAGGACTCTTTTGCTGTCGAGCAGTGGAGTGTGGCAAATGTGAGACAGTGCGCCAGAAAACAAAGGGAAATATTGTCAGACATTTGGGACTCGTTGCGTCCCGGGGGACTGATGGTGTATAGTACATGTACGTTCAATCGTGAAGAAAACGAGGATTGCGTCGAGTGGATAGCCGAAACGCTTGGGGCCGAAGTCCTGAACGTTGAAACAGAAGAAGGTTGGAACATTGTTGGTTCGCTCACCACTAAAGGGCTTCCTGTGTTCCGCTTTGTGCCCGGCAGAACCAGGGGGGAAGGACTTTTTATGGCTTTGCTCAGAAAAGACGGTGACGCCGGCATTTCACAACATCGTATGCCGCGTATGAAGGCTGTTGACGCTAAAATGTTGCGTGAGGTCAGTAAATGGATAAGGCAACCGGCTGGTTTTGACATTGTAATGCAGGGCGAGACTTTGGTGGCAATGCCAAAGGAGCACACAGCGGCAATGCTTCTCATGCAACAGAAACTCAAGGTATTGCATTGCGCTCTGCCGCTTGCCGATGTAAAGAACGGCAAACTGTTGCCTTTGCACGCCTTGGCTATGAGTGCGGAACTTGAGCCTTCAGCCTTCAAGAGTGTTGAGGTAGAGAGGGAAAGTGCCCTTTCGTACCTGCACCGCGAGGCAATGCATTTTGAGAAAGAACCTGTGGGGTACCTGCTTGTCACATACAATGGTGCACCGTTGGGGTTTGTGAAGAACATAGGCAACAGAGCGAACAATCTCTATCCGGCAGAATGGAGAATACGTAAGAATCCGTTGGAATTATAAAACAAAATATATAGACATGAAGAAACTATTTTTATCGTTGATGATGTTGCTCTCATTCATTCAGGTGAGCGCACAGTTCGGAGGCTATGACCCCGTGTCAATGGAAGAGACCGTTACCGTGAAAGGCAACGAAGGTACTATCGAGTTCGAAGCATACATCGAGAATGGATTCCATCTCTATTCTACCGATGTCCCTTCAGGCGGCCCGACACCTCTCACCGTGAAATATCACGTTGTTGAGGGCGCCGAACTTGTTGGTGAACTCCAACCCGGTGACGGTGTAAAGAGGGAGTTTGACCCAATCTTCGAGATTGAGGTGCCTTTCTTCGACGAGACAGCATTGTTTACTCAAAAGATAAAACTTCTTGGCGGAGACTATCGCATTGAGGGAACTCTCAGTTACCAGTCATGCGGTGACGGACAGTGTTTCATGGGACGTTATGACTTTGAGGTGAAGGGTACGGCCGAGAAGAAGGCTGCTCCTGCTTCGGTTAAAAAGGAGACCCCAAAGCCTGTTGAACCCAAGGTTGAGCCCAAAGCCGAGCCCAAGGCAGAAATGCCTACCGAGCCGGTTGTTGAACCGATAAAGGAAACAGTTTCGGAACCTGTTGCAGAACCTGTTGCTGAGTCTGTAGCCGAAGCGGCAGATTCTCTTCAAACTGCCGCTTCGGACGTTACCGTTGACAAGAATTCCGAGGAGTATATCTGGAGAAGTGTCATTGACGAACTTAACTCTTTCAGTCAGGAAGGCAGTTCCTCTCTGTGGGTAATCTTTGTGCTTGGATTCGGCGCAGGTCTTATCGCTCTCCTCACCCCATGCGTATGGCCAATCATACCAATGACAGTGAGTTTCTTCCTCAAACGTTCAAAGGACCGTTCAAAGGCAATCCGTGAGGCGGTAATATATGGAGCATCAATAATTGTGATATATCTGCTTCTTGGTGTGCTTGTGACACTTATCTTTGGTGCCGGAGCTCTGAATGCTCTCTCTACGAGTGCCGTGTTCAACATCTTCTTCTTCCTTATGCTTGTTGCTTTCGGTGCTTCGTTCCTTGGCGGTTTCGAGTTGACATTGCCCTCTTCATGGACAAACAAGGTTGATGAGAAGGCCGGCAACACAACCGGTCTGCTCAGTATATTCCTCATGGCATTTACCCTTGTGCTTGTATCATTCTCATGTACAGGTCCAATCATCGGTTTTATGCTTGTCTCTGTGGCCGACTCGGGTGAAATACTTGCACCTTCAGTAGGTATGTTCGCGTTTGCTCTTGCTTTGGCATTGCCGTTCACACTGTTTGCGCTCTTCCCTTCACTCCTGAAGCAGACACCGCGTTCAGGCAGTTGGATGAACACCATCAAGGTTGTTCTCGGTTTTGTAGAACTGGCATTCTCGCTCAAATTCCTTTCGGTTGCCGATTTGGCATACGGTTGGGGTATCCTTGACCGCGAGACATTCCTGGCTCTGTGGATTGCACTGTTCCTTATACTCGGTCTTTATCTGCTCAATATTATCCGTTTCCCGCACGATGAGAGCGACGATAAAAAGACATCTGTTCCCGGTTTCTTTGCCGGCCTGGTGTCGATAGCATTTGCCATTTACATGATTCCGGGTCTTTGGGGTGCGCCATGTAAGGCCATCAGTGCCTTTGCGCCGCCAATGAAGACACAGGATTTCAGTCTGTACAACAATGATTTCAAGCCTCATACCGATGATTTTGAGACTGCTCTCCGCATGAGTCAGACTACCGGCAAACCGGTAATGCTTGACTTCACAGGTCATGGTTGCGTGAACTGCCGCGAGATGGAGGCTGCAGTATGGAGCGATGACCGTGTAATAGATATCATGCGCAATGACTACATTGTTGCTTCGCTTTATGTCGACGACAAGACTGAACTAGAGAAACCTTTCAAGGTCAAGGGCGATGATGGCAAAATGGTGTGGATAACAACAGTAGGCGAGAAGTGGACATATCTGCAGAACCACAAATTCGGTGGCAGTGCCCAACCGTTCTATGTGCTTGTCGATGCTCATGGTGACCCGCTTACATCATCATACAGTTATAATACCGACATCGACGCATACATAAGGTTCCTTGAAAAGGGTATTGATAATTTCAAATCACAGGAATAATTAACGACGGAACGGGTTCCGTGTGATGAACCCCAAAGAAATATCTATACAATAATGAATCTGACACCTTTTGCGAAACCTGTCTTTAAAAGCAGGGTCAGTAAAATATCGGAATATGCCACAAGGACGGAATGCATACAGCGTTCCGTCCTGAAACGCCTTCTCTCTGCTTCGTCGTCTACAGAGTGGGGTATAAAGCACGGTTATCCAGCAATAAGGAATTATGAGCAGTTTGCAAGTTCTGTCGCAGTGCAGGACTATGAGAGTCTGAAGGGATATATCGAACGCATGCGCCAAGGAGAGAAGGATGTCCTTTGGAAGGGACGCTGCAAATGGTTCGCAAAATCATCGGGCACGACAAACGACAAGAGCAAGTTTATACCCGTCACTCCTCAAGGTCTGCAGAATGCGCATTACAAAGGTGGTTTTGACGTAGTTGCACAGTACGTGGCAAACAATCCCAAGAGCCGTATATTTTCGGGCAAAGGCCTGATACTTGGCGGCAGTCATGCTCCAAACTACAATTTGCCGGGTACTCTTGTGGGCGACCTGAGTGCCATCCTCATCGAGAATTGCAGCGCATTTGTCAATATGATGCGTGTTCCCGGCAAGGATATTGCTCTGTTGAGCGATTTTGAAGAGAAAATGGAGCGTATTGCCCGTGCCACATGCAATGTTAATGTGACCAACCTGTCGGGTGTCCCGTCATGGATGATGGCTGTACTGAAGCACATGCTCGACATTACAGGCAAACAGGGTGTGGAGGATTTGTGGCCCAACCTCGAAGTGTTCTTCCATGGCGGTGTGGCATTCACGCCTTACAGGGAACAGTACAAGCAGATAATCCGTAAGGAGAGCATGAAGTACATGGAGACGTACAATGCCAGTGAAGGATTCTTCGGTATACAGAACGACCCCGCCGACCCGGCAATGCTGCTCATGATTGACTATGACATCTTCTATGAGTTCATTCCTTTTGACGAGTTAGGTTCACCCAATCCGCGTGTGCTTCCTCTTTGGGAGGTGGAGACCGGGAAGAATTATGCAATGCTCATCTCAACATCATGCGGCCTTTGGCGTTATATGATTGGTGATACTGTACGTTTTACAAGTAAGGACCCATACAAATTCGTGATAACCGGCCGTACAAAGCATTTTATAAATGCATTTGGTGAGGAATTGGTTGTTGACAATGCCGAAAAAGGACTTCAGGAAGCCTGCGAAAGGACCGGTGCTTTGGTCCGTGAATATACTGCAGCCCCTGTATTTATGGATTCCAATGCAAAATGCCGTCATCAATGGCTCATAGAGTTTGCCAAGAAACCGACTTCGCCCGATGAGTTTGCCAAGATTCTTGACACTGCATTGCAGCAGATAAATTCCGACTACGAGGCGAAGCGTTATAAGAACAAGACAATGCAGCAACTTGAACTTGTCGTGGCCCGCGATGGTTTGTTCAACGATTGGCTCAAGAGCAAGGGAAAACTTGGCGGTCAGCATAAAGTGCCGCGCTTGAGCAATAGCAGACAATATATTGAGGAACTGTTGAAAATGAATGAATGAGATTTAAGGAGATAAAATATCTGTCGATTCTTTTCCTGCTGGTTGCCTGTGCAAGTATGGGGACACCCGACGGTGGCCCGTATGACGAGGACCCTCCTGTGCTTGCGAAGTCAACTCCGGTGCTCTATGCCACCAATGTGAAGGAACCTAAGGTTGAACTGGTGTTTGACGAGAACGTAAAACTCGTCAATGCATTTGAGAATGTCGTTGTTTCTCCTCCTCAGTTGGAGATGCCCGAAATAAAGTCGAGCGGCAAGCGTGTTACTGTGGAACTTTTTGACACTTTGGTCCCGAATACCACATATTCGATTGATTTCGGCAATTCCATTGTCGACAACAATGAAAGCAACCCATATGAGAATTTTGCCTATGTATTCTCTACCGGTGATGTGGTGGATACCTTGGCTGTTTCGGGAACCGTCCTCGAAGCCTCCAACCTTGAACCTATCAAAGGGATTATTGTAGGTCTGCATTCACTCCGTGAGGATTCGGCATTTACCTCAATCCCGTTTGAGCGGGTGTCACGGACCGATTCCAGGGGGCGCTTCACAATAAAGGGTATTGCTCCCGGCGAATACAGAGTCTACGCACTTGCCGACGCAAACCAGAACTATCTTTTTGACCAGAAGAGTGAGAAAATTGCATACATGGACACTTATGTGTCGCCGTTTGCTACAGAAGCAATGCGTAATGACACCATTTGGCGCGACAGTGTTACAATAGATACCATAAAGAGTGTGCGCTATACCCGTTTTCAACCCGATGATTTAGTGCTGCGTGCTTTCCTTGAAAAGGTGAACTTCCAGTACATCCTGAAGAGTCAGCGCCCCGAGCATAACCGTTTCACAATATTTTTTGCGTCGGAGAACCGCGAGTTGCCTAAGGTCGAGGGAATAGGATTCGGTTTTGACAGCGGGTACATTCTTGAGGCTTCGGAAAAAATGGACACGCTCACATTCTGGCTCAAGGATTCCATGCTCTACCGCGCCGATACATTGTCTTTTGCCGTAACTTATAAAGTCCCCGATTCCTTGGGATTTGAGATTGACCGCTGCGATACACTTACGCTTGTTCCCAAAAAGAAATGGGAGAAACTTGCCGAAGACGAACATAAACGTCTTGAAGAGGAGAGGGAAAAATTCTTCAAGATAGAGCGACGTAAGGAGGGGTATGACGAGAACAACCCGCCGCAGTTCATTCCTAAGACAAAGACCCTGCCATTCCGTTTCAATGGCGGAAACTTAATGGATGTGAACGCAGAGTACCGTTTTGTCTTTGAGGAACCTTTGCTCTTTGCCGATACATCGGCAATACATTTGTATTTGAAGGTCGATACAATCCTGAAACCGATGGAATGCGTATTCCGCAGGAATGAAAGGAATGTGAGGGAATATAATCTGTTTGCCGAGTGGCGCCCCGGGCAGAAGTATCTTCTTGAGGTCGATTCGGCTGCTTTCAAGGGAATTTATGGCGGAGTATCGGAAAAAATTTCGCGTAATATGGCTTTCCGTGCACTCGAAGAGTATGCAGTCCTTTATGTGAATGTTCCGGGAGTGGATGACAGGGCAATCGTGCAACTGATGAACGGGAGCGAGAAAGTCTTAAGGAAAGCACGGAACAAGAATGGTAACTACGCTTTTTATTTCATCAGGCCGGGTAAATATTATCTGCGCATGATAATGGATGAAAATGGCAACGGCGAGTGGGATACCGGAGATTTCGAGAAGGGAATACAACCCGAGAAAGTATATTACTACCACCACGTGCTCGACCTCAGGGCTCTTTTCGAGTATTCACAGGACGATTGGGATATAACCCGCCCGCTCGACAAGCAGAAACCGCTTGAGATTACCAAGCAGAAACCCGATAAGGAGCACAAGAAACGCAACCGTAATGCTACACGTAACTTCAAGTAGCGCAAACATCTTTTTTAGAAAAGTAACAATAAAAAATAAGCATATGGAAAACAAGTTCATGATATACAACACGCTCTCTCGCAAGAAAGAGTTGTTTGAACCGCTCAATGCGCCCAACGTGGGACTTTATGTGTGCGGTCCCACAGTGTATGGTCCTGCCCATCTGGGTCATGCACGTCCGGCAATAACATTCGACGTGCTGTTCCGCTATCTGCAGAATATCGGTTATAAAGTGCGCTATGTCCGCAACATAACCGATGTGGGTCACCTTGAGCATGACGCCGATGAGGGTGAGGACAAGATTGCAAAGAAGGCACGTCTTGAGCAGTTGGAACCCATGGAAGTGGTGCAGCAGTACACTCTCCACTACCACAAGGTAATGGAAGCGCTGAATGTGTTGCCGCCAAGCATTGAACCACATGCGTCGGGGCACATCATTGAGCAGATAGAACTTGTAAAGGAGATACTTGCCAACGGTTATGCCTATGAGAGTGAAGGCTCTGTGTACTTTGATGTTGCAAAGTATGACAAGGACCACAAATACGGCATTCTTTCAGGCCGTAACCTCGATGATGTATTGAACACAACACGTGAACTTGATGGCCAGCAGGAGAAACGTAACCCGGCCGACTTTGCGCTGTGGAAGAACGCACAGCCCGAACATATCATGCGTTGGCCTTCGCCTTGGGGTGCAGGTTTCCCCGGCTGGCATTGCGAGTGCACAGCCATGGGACGCAAATATCTGGGTGAACAGTTCGATATCCACGGCGGCGGAATGGACCTTGTATTCCCACACCATGAATGCGAGATTGCGCAGGGTATGGCCTCCATGGGACACCATGTGGTAAAGTACTGGATGCATAACAACATGATTACCATAAACGGTACCAAGATGGGTAAGTCATTGGGTAACTTCATTACTCTTGACGAGTTCTTCAACGGTACTCACAAGTTGCTTGCCCAGGCATACTCGCCAATGACCATCCGCTTCTTCATTCTTCAGGCTCACTACCGCAGCACAGTAGACTTCAGCAACGAGGCTCTTCAGGCTGCCGAGAAGGGGTTGCAGCGTCTGCTCGAGGCATACAAGACACTTGGTGCTCTTACTGCGTCGGGCGAAACCACCGCCGATGTGAAGAGTCTTCGTCAGAAGTGCTACGAAGCCATGAACGACGATATGAATACAGCCCAGGTGATATCACACCTCTTTGACGCCTGCCGTGCTATAAACCAGTTGGCCGACAAGAAAGCGACAATCGGCGAAACCGACCTTGCCGAACTGAAGGAGACCTTCCGCCTGTTCGCTTTCGACATCCTCGGCCTTAAGGAGGAACGAGGTTCCGACAGCGGTCGTGAAGAGGCTTTCGGCAAAGTGGTGGATATGCTTCTTCAGCAGCGTCAGACAGCCAAGGCCAACAAGGACTGGGCAACCAGTGACAGGATACGTGATGAACTTGCCGCTCTTGGTTTTGAGATAAAGGACGGCAAAGATGGTTCAACATGGAAACTCAATCGTTAACGCAATGAGGAAGAATGTTCTTTTTCTGATGTTTCTTTCGTTGTTGGCGGTAGCATGTGCCGGCAGTGCCAAAAATGATGAGTCTCCTGTTGTGAAACAAAAGAGTGTGGGAACCTCGCCCGAAGTGGTGGAACCCGCAGCAATCGTCCCCATCTTTGACGGTGACAGTGCATATAGTTTCATCGCGGCTCAGGTCGCATTCGGTCCTCGTGTCCCCAACAGCGACGGGCATAAGAAATGCGGTGACTATCTTGTGCAGGTCCTCCGTTCATATGGTGCTGATGTAATATCACAACAGACCGATATCAGGGCATATAACGGCGACGTGCTCAAAGCGCGTAACATAATTGCCCGCTTCCAACCCCAGAAGAGTGAAAGAGTGTTGCTTTGCGCCCATTGGGATACCCGTCCATGGGCCGATTCGGACCCTGACCCCGATAACCATTACACCCCGCTACCCGGGGCAAACGACGGCGGCAGCGGCGTGGGGGTGTTGCTTGAAGTGGCACGCCATCTCTCCCGGGTACCTACTGCGGTAGGTGTCGACATCATTCTGTTCGATGCCGAGGATTATGGCCGCCATGAAGCCGAGTGGCGCGACGCTGTCAGCGGCGAGGAGACTTGGGCGCTCGGTTCAAAATACTGGGCGCATAATCCCCATGTTGCAGGTTATAAGGCACGTTACGGCATACTGCTTGACATTGTAGGTGCGCCTGAATCAAGGTTCTGCCTTGAAGGGTTTTCAATGCACTTTGCGCCCGGCATTGTGAAGAAGGTGTGGAGTGCGGCACATCGTCAGGGCTTCGCACGCTATTTCCCTTATAATGAGGGCGGTTCAATAACCGATGACCATGTAAATATTAACAAGATACTCGGTATTCCCTGTATCGATATTATAAATTATGACCCGAACAGTCCCAACGGTTTCGGCGAACATCATCACACCATGAAAGATGATATGGAGTGGATTTCTCCTGCGACGCTGAAGGCAGTGGGGCAGACTGTTCTGTCGGTAATATACAGCGAGAAGTGATGGCAACGATAAATGAGATTCAGAACGGTATTATAGAGGAGTTTGCTGATTTTGAAGATTGGCTCGACCGCTACCAGCTGCTCATTGACTTTGGCAGCGAGCAGGAACCTCTACCTGCAGAACTGAAGACCGATAATAATCTTATAGAAGGGTGTCAGAGCAATGTGTGGCTCGACGCCCGTTATGAGGACGGGAAAGTCCTTTTCCGTGCCGAGGGTGACGCCCTTATAGTCAAAGGTCTCGTCTCTCTGCTCATTAAGGTTTATTCGGGGCATACCCCCGACGAGATACTCTCTGCCGAACCCTATTTTGTTGAGGCAATAGGTTTGAAGGAGCACCTCTCTCCAACCCGTAGCAACGGACTTGTTGCAATGATAAAGCAGATGAGGCTCTATGCCCTTGCCTTCAAGGCAAAGAATGCTTGAAAGGTGAAATCGCTAGCGATTTCACCTTCCACCTTCCACCTTCCCAGTCTTGTCTATGCGGTAGAGTTTGTCGCTGGGGCGTACTTTCCCCGGAACCTTGAATGAAACCCTGTCGCCCTTGCTCACCGTCTCCACGCTCTCCATGTTCACGCGCGGGTCGTCGAGTTCGATATATACGGCACCGGTGGTGGGACCTGTTATGAGAATCTTGTCCCCGGCCTTTACCTCGCCCGCTTCAATGTGGAACTCGCCCACACCAAGGTTTGAGAAGTACTTTATTGCCTTGCCAATGTAGACCTTTCGCTCCGTGGCCTGTGAACCGTATATGTTGCTCCATTCGCCCATTTTCTGTCCCTGATAGTATCCGTCCCAGAACCCGCGGTTGAATACTGTCTTCAGGCGTTCGTCCCAAGCGTCCTTTTTATCCTCGGTGAATTCACCGGTTAGGTATGCCTCAAGAGCCTCGTTGTAGCAACCAACAACGGTGTGCACGTATTCGGGGCCGCGCGCGCGACCTTCAATCTTGAAAACACGTACACCGCTCTCTATCATGCGGTCCATGAAACGTATTGTCTTCAGGTCTTTGGGTGACATTATGTACTTGTTGTCAACCTCCAGTTCAATATCACTCTCGCGGTCTTTAACTATGTACCCGCGGCGGCACACCTGCATGCACTCTCCACGGTTGGCGCTGCGTCCCAACTGGTGCAGCGAAAGGTAGCACTTGCCCGATATGGCCATACACAACGCTCCATGGCAGAACATCTCAATGCGCAACAATTCTCCTTTAGGGCCGCAAATGTTCTCGTCGATGATTACCTTGTGTATCGCAGCCACCTGCTCCATGTTCAACTCGCGTGCAAGCACCACAACGTCGGCAAACTGCGCATAGAACTTCATAGCTTCGCTGTTGCTTATATTCAGTTGGGTCGAAAGGTGTACTTCTACGCCTACCTTGTTGCAGTACTGCATTACGGCAACATCCGACGCAATGACGGCCGAAATCCCGCTCTCCTTGGCTGCGTCTATTATGCGGTACATCATTGCAATGTCATCTTCGTAAATGATGGTATTCACAGTGAGGTAACTCTTGATACTATGCCTGTCGCATATTTCGGCAATTTCGCGCAAGTCGTTGATTGAGAATGCACTTGCCGAGTGTGCGCGCATGTTCAGGTGCTCTATACCGAAGTATATTGAATTGGCTCCGGCCTCTATTGCGGCTGCAAGGCTCTCCCTTGAACCAACAGGGGCCATTATTTCGAAATCACTTCTTTTGTAGTCCATAAGGGTTGTCGTTTGGTGCAAAGATAGTGAAATTTCACTATCTTTGCCCCAAACTGATTTACAAGAATGGAGATAGCCGACATTGAATTCGGGAAATATCCGGTGTCCCCGGTTAGTATAATGAAAACCCTGTTAACATGAATGAAGATATAGATAAAAATTACATCAAACAGTTTGATGACGTAGTTCTGCTGATTCGTCAAACACGTAACAATGTTGTCCGTTTGGCAAACACAGCATTGATAGAACTGTATTGGAAGATTGGAGAATATCTGCACAAAAGGATTGAAGCTTCGGAGTGGGGTAACGGTGTCGTCAAGCAATTATCGCTTCATATAGCAAAACATAACCCGGGATTGAGTGGTTTTTCCGATAAGAATTTATGGAGGATGAAACAATTCTATGAAACTTATAGTGCCGAATCGAAAAAACTCTCACCACTGGTGAGACAAATAAGTTGGAGCAATAATCTCGTTATTCTCAGCAGGGCCAAGAGCATTGAAGAAAAAGAATTCTATTTGCGGTTGTGTATTGCCGAAAGGTATTCAAAACGTGAATTGGAACGTCAGATAGATAGCGCTGTTTTTGAGAGGACAATGGTCTCTCAACCAAAACTCTCGCCGATGTTGAGAGAATTGGCGCCGGATTCAGGTTGCATGTTCAAGGATAACTATGTCATGGAGTTTATTGGTGGAAAGGATTTCCCGAATGAACTTTCCATGAAATCTGCACTGATTAAGCAAATGAAAGACTTTATATTGGAACTGGGAAAAGATTTCATTTATATTGACCAGGAGTTTAATCTTCAGGTGGGGTGCAGTGATTTTCGTATTGACTTGTTGTTTTACCACAGAGAACTGCAATGTCTTGTTGCCATTGAACTAAAAACAGAGAAGTTCAAGCCGGAACATTTAGGTCAGTTGAATTTTTATCTCGAAGCGCTGGACCGTGATGTCAAAAAGGCAAAAGAGAATCCAAGTATTGGTATTCTGTTGTGCAAAGATAAGGATGATGAGGTCGTTGAATATGCATTGAGCAGATGTTTGTCTCCAACAATGGTGGCTGAATACCGTTTGTGCCTTCCCGACAAGAAAATGCTCCAGCAAAAATTGCGTGAGATATTTGAAGAAAACGAGATTACTGTTTCATAAAACTTAGGCTCAAAACAGATTGACAAGAATGAAGATAGCCGACATTGAATTCGGGAAATATCCCATCTTCCTTGCCCCGATGGAGGACGTTACCGACGAGGCATTCCGCCTGCTGTGCAAACGTTTCGGGGCCGACATGGTGTATACTGAATTTGTTTCCAGTGACGCACTTATACGCGATGTGAACAGCACATTGCGCAAACTGAACATATATGAGCAGGAGCGCCCTGTTGCCATCCAGATTTATGGCAACGAGGTTGAACCTATGGTAGAGGCCGCAAAGAGGGTAGAGGCCGTTCGTCCCGATATCCTTGACATCAACTTCGGCTGTCCTGTAAAGAAAGTCGCGCGCAAAGGGTGCGGCGCAGGCATGCTGCAGAATATTCCAAAGTTGCTTGAGATAACAAAGGCTGTTGTGGAGGCCGTAAAGGTTCCTGTGACGGTAAAGACACGCTTGGGCTGGGACGAGAACAGCAAATGCATTGTGGACCTTGCCGAGCGGTTACAGGATTGCGGTATTGCCGCGCTCACTGTTCATGGCCGTACCCGTGCACAGATGTACACTGGCGACGCCGACTGGACTTTGATAGGCGAAATAAAGAACAATCCCCGCATGCATATTCCAATCATCGGTAACGGTGATGTAAAGACTCCCGAACGCGCCAAGGAGTGTTTCGACAGGTATGGGGTCGACGCTGTGATGATTGGTCGCGCAAGTTTCGGACAACCGTGGATTTTCCGCGATGTAAAACACTATCTCGAGCATGGTGAACCGGCAGTGCCTTTCACTTTTGCTGAGAGCATGGATATCCTGCGCGGGCAGGTACGCGACAGCGTAGACTGGCTGGGCGAGCGCCCCGGAATACTGCATGTGCGTCGCCATTTGGCAGCAACACCTTTGCTGAAGGGATTACCCGACTTCCGTCCCCTGCGCATTGAAATGCTCCGTGCCGAGAAGGTCGATGAACTGATGGCTGTGCTGGACAGGATAGTGGAAACGTACGGGGAATAAGCGAACACACCGGTTTGCCCCTACATTATTTCTCCTTCAATAATTATCCCATTGAATATTCTACCGGAACGGATTCCCAACCGGCGGGCCGAGAAGAATTCCATGTGCCTGCTGTAGGTGCAGATACCTGCAATTTCAATATTCTCTTCCTTTATCCCGCACTCCAGCAATTGTATGCGGTTGGTTTCCCAAAGGTCTATGTGCCATTTGCTGCCGCCTTCAACTGCGGGATATCGTCTTGCAATACCGTTCATTGGGAACCCGGCAGTTTCAAAAGCGTTGTACACCTCATCACCCACCTCAAATGCGTCCAATGATATTCCCGGTGCAATAACAGCCTTTATGTCGGCAGGGCGGCAGCCATGTCCGTCAATCAGGCGGTCAATGCATTTATGGGTAATGCGGGCGACGGTGCCGCGCCAACCGGCATGTATTGCTGCTATCAGACCTTTTCGTGTGTCGTGCAACAGCAATGGAATGCAGTCGGCTGTGGAAACCCCAATGCAAATATCAGGCAGTGAGGTGATTACGGCGTCAACACCGTAAAGCCTTTCCTTCTGTTCTTCTCTGCCCAACTGCATGAAAGTGTTGTCAATGGTGAGCACTGTGCTGGCGTGTGTCTGGTGGGGCAGAATAAGGTTTGAATCGGTAATGCCGAGCATGCCGCATAAATCTTGGCGGCACTCGGCCACGTGTGACGGGGAGTCGCCGCAATAGTCGGTAATGTTGAACCCTCCATAATTGCCGGAGCCTTCTCCACGCATTGTAGAGAAGGCTCTTGCTCCTGTTCCTATGTTGTATTCAAGAAGTTTCATCTTCCCGGGCGGAAACTTACGTTCAGCAGGTACTTGAACTCGACGCCTTTTCCGGTATCGGCAGCGGGTGTCCATTTGGGCATGAGCCGTGCTATACGCAATGCTTCGGCGTCCATGTACTTGTTGCCGCTGCTGTTCTTTATTGCAAAACCGGATAGTGTGCCGTCGGGCTTTACTGTGATTGATACGACAGCCCTGCCTGCATTTCTCTCCTGTTTACACTCTTCGGGGTAACGCACGTTTTTCCTTACAAAATCCCTTATTGCCCTCTCGCCGCCGGGGAATGTCGCTTTGCTTCTGTTTGCGGCAACATTTGTCACGGCCTGGTTCTCCTTCTTTGCCTTTGTGGCATTTGGCGCGCTCTTCTTCGTCCCTTCATTGTCTACTCCAATGGCCTTCATTTCAGAGTTGTCCATCATCTTCAACTGCATTCGTTTTACAACCTTTGCAGTGTCCTTCTCGGCTTCAGCCTGCACCTGTGCATTCAGGGAAACAAACGGTAGGGCAAGCAGCAATAGTGTGAGGATATTTTTCATAGTTCTGTTTTCAAATCTTTTCCAAAGCCTGCTCGATATCGGCAATTATATCCTCGGCGTCCTCTATGCCCACTGAAAGACGTATGAGGTCCGGGTCAATGCCGGCTTCAATGAGTTGCTCGTTACTCAACTGGCGGTGAGTGTGGCTCGCAGGGTTAAGCACGCATGAACGTGCGTCGGCAACGTGTGTCACAATGGCAATGAATTTGAGACTGTCCATGAAACGGATAGCGTCCTCCTTGTCACCCTCCACGGCAAATGCCATTACACCGCAACCACCGCCGGGCACATATTTCTTTGCCAGTTCATAGTACTTGCTGCTTGGCAGTCCGCAATAATTTACCCATTTTACCTTGGGGTGTGCTTCAAGATACTCGGCAACCTTCTGTGCATTCTCGCAGTGACGCGGCATGCGCAGGTGCAATGTCTCAAGACCCAGGTTCAGCAGGAATGCATTCTCGGGTGCCATCATTGCACCCAGGTCGCGCATTACTTGGGAAACCATCTTGGTTATGTATGCGGCCCTTCCGAAGTTCTTTGTGTATATGAGTCCATGATAACTCTCGTCGGGTTCGGTGAGGCATGTGAACCTGTCGTGCTGTGCCTCCCAGTCGAAGTTGCCGCTGTCTACAACGCAACCGCCAACGGCAACTGCATGTCCGTCCATGTATTTTGTTGTAGAGTGTGTCACAATGTCGGCACCCCACTCGATGGGGCGGCAGTTTACCGGTGTGGCAAAGGTGTTGTCAATGATGAGGGGTACTCCGTTGCGGTGTGCAATGGTGGCGAACTTCTCAATGTCGAGCACATTCACACTGGGGTTCGAGATTGTTTCGCCGAACAGCGCTTTGGTGTTCGGGCGGAACGCCTTTTCAATCTCCTCGGCAGGAGCGTCGGCGTCGACGAATGTAACCTCAATGCCCATCTTCTTCATAGTAACGGCAAACAGGTTGTATGTACCGCCGTAGATTGTTGTTGCCGAAACAAAGTGGTCGCCTGCCTGGCAAATGTTCAGTATCGCGTAGAAGTTCGCAGCTTGCCCCGAAGAGGTCATCACGGCGCCCACACCGCCTTCAAGCGCGTTAATCTTTGCGCCGACAGCGTCAACCGTGGGGTTTTGCAGGCGGCTGTAGAAGTAACCGCTGTCTTCGAGGTCGAACAGGCGTGCCATCTGTTCACTTGTCTCATATTTGAATGTTGTGCTCTGGTATATCGGCAACACGCGCGATTCGCCCTTCTTGGGTTGCCAACCGCCCTGCACGCAAAGTGTGCCAGTGTTCAGTTTCTTTGTCATAATATCATTGGTTTTATTTGTTGTTCATGAATGTGTTGCAAATATACGAATGGTTCACGTAAAAAAGATGGAATAAATGGAAAAACTATGAAAAAATAACATTCCCAAAGTGTTTGTTGCATTAATAGTCAGTTATGTGGAAAAAATCAATCGGTTAGTTTAAAATTTGTTTATTTTAACTAAATAACCTGTTAAAAAAACAATGTTTTTTGCAAAAAAAAAGTACATTTGCGCAGAGTGTAGAGTGATGTGTATTAACATTTTATGAATGTTATATGCATAATTTTACAGAGCAGGACGAAGTAAGGCTGTAGGCATTGTAAATGTTTACGCCTGTAATGCTGTGTCTAATACAATGATAATAAATAACTAACAAAAATAATATGAAAAAGATTTTTACACATCTTTTTGCTGTGCTCTTGTTGTCGTTTGTGACAACGGGTGCTTGGGCGCAGATTACTTTCACGGTAGATCCGTCTAAAGGCTGTTACAGTGGAACCGGGACATATTGTACCGGTTGGACTTCAAACTCAGAGGACTATCCTGAAACCAAAATCAGTGTTTCGGTGAATAATATGGCAACATCACCGGCAAGTAGTTCAAGTTTCGAGATTGCAACAGGCCAGACAAGTCCTTCTACTTGGTATTTGATGGTGGACGGTTGCAGAATCCTGTCATATAGTTTCAAGTGTAAACTAAAGGACTCAACTTCTTCTATAACAGTTACAGCGGGTGATAACTCTTATGTAATGACTACAGAAGAACAGACGGTAGAGGTCAGTGGCCTTGATAATGTACAGAAAGCATCCTTCCAGTTGAGCGGAGACAACAAGCACCTTGTTGTTACCGAACTTACGTTTACAGCCTCTCCTATTCTGGAAGAAGGTTGTGTGTATATGTTTAAGAATGCTAGAGCCGACCGTTCGTTGCGTGCCGATGGTGCAGACGATGTACATACAAAAGCAACCGATGCCAATGACACAGCGCAGCAGTGGTACGTAACTAAAGAAGACGGCTATTATATTTTGCGAAATGTCGCTTATGGAAAGTATCTGAAAGGTGCTTCATCATCAGGTACTGGATGGAGTCTGACCGACGATTATTCTGCAGCAGAAAATAAATTTGAGCTTCATATTTCTAATTCAACCCTGAATACCCTTAAAACCAAAGATTCCGATTCTTATGGTTATATGCATGATGATACGAATGAGGACAATGGTGGTTGTAATGTTGTAGGTTGGTTGAATGGTGATGGCAATACCGGCTCCCATTGGACAATAACCAAGGTCGATTATACAGCAGAGCAGATAACCGCCTTGCTTGAAAAGGCACCTACTGTAGCTGAGATTGCAGGCTACACCACCGCGCTTGGGGAACTCTTTACCGACGTTGCTTGTGTTACCCCGAAACTCGAGTCACTTGCCGAAGCGCAGGCAAGCAATGCGTATAAAGCACTCCCCACCGGCTTAAAAGCAATGGTGGATAAAGTGTATAACGAGAAAACCGAAGGTGTTGAAACCGCTTGGTATGAAGACAATGCCAATGCCGTAAAAGAGGGTTGGAGCGGTAAGTATGCCAAAAAGTTCCGCGTGCAGATGTATGAGCCATACAGCATTGCCGGCGACATTACATCGTGGCTGGGAATAAACGCGCACGCCAACAACGATAACCCCACAGGTATTTATGTGCCTGAGGCCGGAACTCTTTATGTAATGGTAGAGGGCACTATAAACGATGGTGCAAGCCTGCGCATTGTTGATGGCGGGCACAACGGGCGAGTAACCAACGCCACAGGCGGCGGATATGCTCTAAAGCCCGGTTTGAACGTGATAAACTACACCGCAGCAGCCGGTCATCTCTACATCTGCTACAATGTGGATACATACAACCCCGATGGTACAACGGATGATGAGAGATTTCCACACAAACTTTCAGATTATGAACCTTTGAAGATTCACATTGAGGGTGGTGCAATCAATGGTTTCTATAATGCACAAGGAGACTTCCGCGCAAGTGCGCCCGGTGCTGCTGATGACCTTTGGTACACTATATCGGGTGCAAGTGTGGATTGCGATGCCGATTGGGAATATATGGAGACACGCGCCAATTTAAGTGTTCTTCCTTTGCTTGCTCATCGTCAGATATTGTTGTTCCAGTTGGAGGACTTGAATAGCGATAAGGGAATGAAAACCTTGCTTCCCGATTTGCTTGATGTTCCTGAAACTCCATATAATAACACAAAGAATTGGGCCGATTATGGTATGGGGTGCGACCCTTCGACAGGTAAAATAAACATTATGCTCGAGGCTTGGGACCGCATTATGTACTCCGAGCTTGCAACAATGGGTCTTGTGAGTCAATCGACAATGGCGCAGATGAATGCTTTCTATCCACGCTGGGAGAGCGATTATACCATAAAATACGAAATGTATGACTATGAAAACAAATCGGAGATAGATGGAAAAACTTATCTTGAATTCTGTGGTGTCGATTACAGTGATGTATTCAATCATCATGGTGTAGCATTAGGTACCGAAAGCGGTTATATGTACGGCGGCTGGGATCACTGCGGTTACCATATAAATACATTTGGCGGAATTGTCCAGAATATGGCAAATAATGCCGGTTCTACCTGGGGTCCTGCACATGAAATCGGTCACCAGCACCAGGCACCGCTCACATTGAACGGTCTTACCGAGGTTACCAATAACCTCTTCTCGAACATTGCACTTTGGTACAAGGGTATGTCCACATCGCGTTACAATGGTGACAATGGTTCATTGGAGAGCGTGCTCAATGCATACAATACCGAGGGTAGCGATATTTACACAAATAATATTTGGGCCCTTACCCATTTGTACTACCGCTTGTGGCTCTACTACCACCTGGCGGGTAACAACACACAGTTCTACCCCCGTCTTTTTGAACTTTTGCGCCAGCAACCTATGCAAAAGGGCTACAATGTATCGGGTGATGTATCTACATTGCATTTTTATAAACTTGCCTGCCAGGCTGCAGGCGAGGACCTCACAGAGTTCTTCCGTGCTCATGGCTACTTCTCTATAATGGATGACCGCCTGGTGGGCGACTATAGCAATTCGGTATATGAGGTTTCGCAGGAGATGATAGACGAGGCCATTGCCGAGGTAAAAGAGATGGGCTACGAAGAGAACCTTGCCATTATATTCATTTGCGACGACGATGAAAATGCCACATACGTTCAGCACGACGGTGTAACAAAGCGCGATATTTACGGCGAAACGAATCCGAATTCCGATTTCGGTTCAGTTTCCGATTTTATCAATGGCGACGTGTCTGTTGAGGCTGCTTACACTGCAACCGTCTCGGCTGATGGAACAGTTACCATGAGCGGTGGTGAAGGTGGTGTAGGTTTCCTTCTTCTCAATGAAAAGGGCGAAGTCATTTCTTTCAGCAATAAATCTGAGTTTTCACTTAGCGATGAAGCGAAGGAGGCAATCATGTCCGGTAGTGCAACATTTGTTACTGTAGATGCCGAAAGCGCAACATCCACTGTAAATGTTGACCTTGCTGCAATACAAAAAGATATCCTTGGCACGCTTATTGCTAAGGCGCAACCAATTATTGACAAGATTGATACTACTTATACAAAAATTGGTTTCTACAAGGGTGCTGCTGTTGCCGATCTTGCCGAGGTGCTGGAATACGCAAAAGAGGTTTATGCCGGTTCATCGGGCTACGAGGCTGCATATGACCTGCTCTATGCCGAACTGAAGAAAGTGGAAGCAAACGGTGATGCAAAGATTCCTTTCAATTCGTCACTGACATATATCATAACAAATAAGGCATACCCAGGGGAAACAATGTGGGTGAGAGCCGATAGTACAGTACGCTCCGAGAGTGGTGTCGATGTATCTCTGAATAGCGCAAAATGGCAGTTCAAGGAGACCGGTGTTCAAGGTGTGTACAATATTTATAATATGAGCGGTCTCTATTGCCCGGCTGTGAAAACATCGACTGCGATGAAAGCCGTAAATACTGAGCAACCCGATACGTTGGATGCTCTTTACACCTTGCAGGAGATGGAAGATGGCGTGTGGGCAATTAAGTTATCACCTGCTGCGGGCTACAGGAATTTCCACTCAAGTTGGAACAATGTCGTTGGTTGGGAAACAGGTAACGATGCATCACGCTGGTATCTTACCGCTGTAGAGGCTGAACCTACAATTGCCGACCTCACCAATCTTGAGGTATATATAAATAAAACCGAAGCACTGCTTGGCGAGGTGCTTGGCACAGTTACATATACAAGGGACGAAAATATAACCTTGCAGACAACGGATGAGGACCAGCCTTTCTATATTTGGTCAAATGCACCATGTCCAACCGAGGGACCAATCGCTAACCTTGTGGATGGTGCTACAGATAACTACTTCCACACAGCTTGGGAAGATGTGACAGTCTCTTCGGGCGACCATTATATAGCCGTGGATTTAGGTGAAGATGCTGATTTGTCACGCTTTGCCTTTAGTCACACGACTCGATCGGCTGATAACGACCATGTCAAGAGCGTTGATGTTTACGGCAGTGACGACAATGTTACATACAAATATCTTGGTTCGGCATCGGGTATGCCACAGACTCGTGACACCTTCTGGCAGTACGAGGGTGTAATGATAGCATCGCACCGCTACTTGCGTTTTAATATGCACGCAAGCCGCGGATACTGGCACATGGCGGAGTTTGACATTATGCCTGTTACCGGCTTCACGGCAGCAGTTAACGATACATACAGTGGCACAGTCACAGTTGACGCTGTTACCGCTGCGATGGAAGCGCTGTTGAACGGAAAGAGTGTAGCTTTCAGTATGTCGCCCACAAAAGAAACAATAGACCCTGTGCTGGAAGTACTGAAAACTGCTTATAAAGCACTTTATACAGAATACGAGGCTACCATTACTGCGCGCAAGAATACGCTTGCAGAGCTTGTAACTGAGACAAATGAACTTATAGACCAGGTTGGTACAGTGCAGCTTTTCGAGGTAACACCTGTTGAACTTAAAGAAAGTAATTTCTATTGCAATGCTCCTTATATAGCAACACAGAATGCCGATTATAGTGCTGGATATGTTTCAAAACTAACCGATGGTAACAATAGTACGTATTTGCACACTCGTTGGAATGCAAATTCTGATGATGGAGATTTCCATTATCTGCGTGTGGATGCTGGGGATACACCGATTGATTTGTTCCAGTTTACTTACACAACGGCTAAGCGTACTAAGAAAGATATGCCGCTCACTATGGTTGTTGAGGGTGCCAATGAAATTGATGGTGTTGTAACAACCAAAGATGAATCATTTACACAGATTGCGGAACTTACTCCGCTGCCTGAGGTGCTGAATGCTAACACCGTTTACAATTCGGAGGTTTTGGGAAGCGCCGGTACAAAGTATCGTTATTTGCGTTTCAAGGTAACTGAGATTACGGTGGAAGAGTCTGACGGAAACGGACATCCATTCTTCACAATGGCTGAATTCGGTATAAGTTCTGTTGTGGAAGAAAAGGTAAATGTGAACGAATCGTACAAGAGCAATGTAAGTGACAATCTGTTGCTGTCGAGTGTTCTTGTTACAAATTCTTCGGATTCAGTGAGCAAGAATCCTCTTGTTACAAGCGTTCCTCTGCTCGACGCTCAGATTGCCGACCAGCAGGCTGCAAAGGATAAACTTTATGCGGCAATGAATAACACTGCTGCTCTTAAGGAAAATCTCAAGAAGCTGATAGATGATACTCAGGCACTGTACGACAAGATGGCAACCGATGAGGGGGCTGTGAATGAATATTAC
>JAFQUE010000093.1 GCA_017408685.1 Bacteroidaceae bacterium
CGCTTGCTCTTCAGGTAGGACTTGAACCTACGACCCCCTGATTAACAGTCAGGTGCTCTAACCGACTGAGCTACTGAAGAATGTTTGGAGTTCATTAAAAAAGCGAGACCTCTGCCCGCTTGCTCTTCAGGTAGGACTTGAACCTACGACCCCCTGATTAACAGTCAGGTGCTCTAACCGACTGAGCTACTGAAGAATATTTTGACTCCTTTGTCGTTTGACGTTGCAAAAGTACTATATCTTTTTATACCGTGCAAATTTTTTGGCTTTTTTTTCTGTCTAATGGCGAAAAAAGCAGTCTGTGTTTAAAATAATTCTTAAAACGGGATAAAAAAGGGTGATAAAGGGCTGTAATCATTGAGTAAAAGAGTATCTTCGCGTCCGGTTAGTAAAAGAGTGTATATATGAGAAAAAACATAATTCGAGCATGTCTTCTTGTTGCAGTGGTTCTTGTTTCATTGGACGCTGTGGCCGATGACAGGCATAAGTTCCGCCTTGCAAGGCAACTTTCGGTGTTCAATACCATTGTCAAGGACTTGAATATGTTCTATGTGGACAGCATTATGCCCGACATAATGATTAACAAGGGTATTGACGCCATGCTTGCAAACCTTGACCCTTATACGGTGTATTATCCCGAGGAGAAGAGCGATGAACTCAAGATGATGACGACCGGTAAGTATGCGGGAGTGGGGTCTACCATACGTTATCACGAGGAGAAGAAGACTACTGTGCTCACAGAACCTTATGAGGGAATGCCGGCATACAAGGCGGGTATGAGGGCCGGTGACGCCATTGTCTCCATTGACGGCAAGTCTGTAAAGGGGATGAGCGTGGACAGTGTGAGCGACATGCTCCGCGGCGAGCCCGGTACAAAGGTGACTGTTGTCGTGGAGCGTCCGGGTGTGAAGCAGGAACTTGCATTCAGGCTTGAGCGTGAGAGTATCGCACTGCCGGCAATCAGTTATTACGGGTTGCAGGACGGCAATATCGGGTATATATCCTTGGAGAGTTTCACCGAGGATTGTTCCAAGGATATGCGCCGTGCAGTCGTAGACCTGAAAAAACAGGGTGCCACGTCCTTCGTTATTGACCTCAGGGGAAATGGCGGCGGTCTATTGGGCGAGGCTGTGGAGATTGTGAACCTGTTCATTCCTAAGGGAAAGACTGTGGTGACTACAAAGGGGAAGATAAAGCAGTCGAATGAGGTGTTTGAGACAAGACGTGAACCAATCGATACCGAATCGCCGATTGTTGTGCTTGTGAACGGGCAGACGGCCTCGGCCTCGGAGATTCTGGCCGGTGCGTTGCAGGATTTTGACAGGGCTGTGATTGTCGGTTCGCGCACATATGGCAAGGGGCTTGTACAGAGTACGCGTCCGGTTGCCGGCGGCGGGTATTTGAAACTGACGACTGCCAAATATTATATCCCCAGTGGCCGCTGTGTCCAGGCTCTTGACTATTCACATGTTATTGATGAGGGAAGAACGTCGCGTGTGCCCGACAGTCTTACTACGGTGTTCCGCACTGCTGCGGGGCGCGAGGTGCGTGACGGCGGCGGAATACGCCCCGATGTGGAGGTGAAGTCCGAGGAACTCTCCACTCTTATCTTCAATCTTCTGCAGGATATGTCGGTTTTCGATTTTGCGACCGGGTTCTGCCTCAAGAACGATACCATTGAATCTGCTTCAACGTTCACGGTCAGTGATGAGACGTACAGCGAGTTTGTGTCATTCCTTAAGTCCCGCAACTTCAGTTATGACCTCATCAGCGCGCGCAGGCTCGCCGACCTCAAGAGGATTATTGAACTGGAGGGTTTCGGTGATATTGTGAAGGACGAGATTGCTTCGCTTGAGAAGAAACTGCAGGTTGACCTTGACCATTCGTTGTCGCATTTCAGCGATGATGTGAAGGTGCTTATTGCTTCGGAAATAGTCAAACGCTATCATGGTCAGAAGGGTGAGATTATATATAACCTCCGCGAGGATAGCGACATAAAGGAGAGTTATGGCATACTGAAGGATTTGAAGAGGTACCGGGAGATTCTTTCGCAAAGGGAATAAAGAGGTTTTTCCCTAAAACCTCCGGCACTATCTAAAACACAGCAAACAACCGTTCAGGCAGCGGAAGCGAGTGACAGAGGATTGGAACAAACTCCTTAGGGGATACTCCTGAATGTCGCTTTGGGCTTCCCTTTGTGCAGCGAAATGTTTATGTCCGGGTTGCTACCCGGTCGCAGGGTCAAGGTGTCGTTGCCGAATATTGCGTGAAGGATGGATTCCTGTGAGAATATTGTCCTTTCTATTGTTTTTCTTTTGCCTTCAGCGACAACGGTGTCGCGTAATGTGCGCCTGTTGACGGTGATGGTATTCCCCGGGGTAATGCTCTGTGAAGAGTATATGAGACTGTCATCGAATATGATTTCGCATGCAGCCCCTGCGGTGCCGGCGTCAAAGGATATTGTGTAGGCAAATATTTGTGACTCCATTTTCTTTGAGGCCTCGTTCATGGCGTAGTATGTGAAAAGCACCATGGTGAGTACCAGCATGGCAAAGAAAAAGACACTCCCGTAGAGGAAACGGAGATTAGAGTGGGAACTTCTGTTTACTTTCATTGTATCTGTGGCTGTAAAATCTGCCGCAAATATATGATATTTGTACTCATTGTCAAAGAAAACGGTGCATGCCCGGCAATATTTCTTTTTTATGTATTAAAAATGGGGTAAAAGTTTGCATGAGCCGCTATTTATTGTTATCTTTGCAGTGTAGGATGAAGATGAGGGGCTGTCAAGCCCCTCTTTTTTGTGCAGTAAGCGCATAAGGAAAAAGGGAATCATATCACACATCATAATTTCAATTAACAATATGATTGACAGACAACAAGTAATCGATTTGACAAATGAGTGGCTTGCCGACAAGGAGTATTTTCTGGTAGATGTCGCAATAAGCAAGGATGACAAGATTACAGTTGAGATTGACCATGCCGAAGGCGTGTGGATTGAGGACTGTGCCGAGTTGAGTCGCCACATTGAGAATGGTCTTAGCCGTGAAACGGATGATTACGAACTTGAGGTCGGCTCGGCCGGCCTTGGCCAACCGTTCAAGGTGCTTCAGCAGTACAAGAACCATGTGGGTCTGGAGGTTGAGGTTCTCACGAAAGATGGCAAGAAACTCAAGGGTATACTCAAGGAGGCTGCCCAAGAGGAGTTTGTCGTTACTGTGAACCGTAAGGAGAAGAAAGAGGGTGCGAAGCGCCCGCAACTCGTCGAGGAGGATTTGCATTTCGCTTACGACGGGGTCAAGTACACAAAGTATATTATAAATTTCAAATAAAATGGCAAAGAAAGAAGAAACAATCAGCCTTCTTGATACATTTCAAGAATTCAAGGAGTCGAAGAACATCGACCGTACAACAATGATCAGCGTGCTCGAGGAGAGCTTCCGCAAAGTAATCGTAAACCTTTTCGGTACAGATGAGAACTACTCGGTTATCGTGAACCCCGACCGTGGCGACTTTGAAATACAGCGCCGCCGTGTGGTTGTTGCCGACGACGAGGTACAGGATGACAACCTCGAAATCTCGCTCAGCGAGGCGCAGCAGATAGACGAAACCTTCGAAGAGGGTGAGGAGGTGAGCGAGATAGTGAACTTTGCCGAGTTCGGTCGCCGTGCAATCCTCAACCTGCGTCAGACTCTTGCTTCAAAGATTCTGGAACTCGAGAAGGACAGCCTTTACAATAAGTACAGCGAGAGAATCGGTCAGATTGTGAGCGCCGAGGTTTATCAGATTTGGAAGAAGGAACTTCTGCTTGTGGACGATGAGGGCAATGAACTCATCCTTCCCAAGAGCGAGCAGATACCGAGCGATTTCTACCGCAAGGGTGACAATGTGCGTGCCGTGGTTGCCCGTGTCGACAACCAGAACAACAATCCCAAGATTATCCTCAGCCGCACATCGCCAATGTTCCTCGAGCGTCTGTTCGAACTTGAGGTGCCTGAGATAAGCGATGGTCTCATCACTATTAAGAAGATTGCCCGCATTCCCGGCAAACGTGCAAAGATTGCCGTTGAGACATATGACGAGCGCATTGACCCGGTGGGCGCATGTGTGGGTGTCAAGGGCTCACGTATCCACGGTATCGTGCGCGAACTGCGTAACGAGAATATCGATGTGATACCTTTCACCTCAAACACAGAACTCTTCATCAAGCGTGCATTGAGCCCTGCAAGAATACAGGAAATCACACTCGACGAGGAGAAGAAGGTTGCCGATGTGAACCTGAAGAAGGAGGAGGTTTCACTCGCCATTGGAAAGGATGGTCTCAATATCAAACTTGCCAGCATGATTACAGAGTATACAATAAATGTATATCGTGAGATTGACGCACAGCAGGAGGATGACATCTACCTTGACGAGTTCGCCGACGAGATTGAAGAGTGGGTAATCGAGGCTATAAAGAAGATTGGTCTTGACACTGCAAAGGCTGTACTTAATGCTCCAAGAGAGGTCCTCATTGAGAAGGCCGACCTTGAGGAGGATACTGTTGACCACCTTATCGAGGTTCTGCAGGCAGAATTTGAGGATGAGGAATAAGACAACACCGGGAATAAACTAAAAAAAGAGTAGAGTACTGATGAAGATAAGATTAAATAAAGTACAAAAAGAACTGAACCTGGGTCTCAGCACTATTGTGGAGTTCCTGCAGAAGAAGGGTATAGAGATAAAAGAGGACCCTAATGCAGTTGTCCCCGAAGAGGGCTACAATATGCTCATAGAGGAGTTCAGTGCCGACAAGAAGGCCCGTATGCAGTCTGACAAGTTCACCCAGGAACGTCAGAACAAGGATAGGCCCAAGGCGACTGTCAGCATTGAGGAACCCAAGCAACCGGTTGCAGAACCGAAGAAGATTGTTGCGCCAGAACCCAAGAGTGCCGAACTGCCAAAGGAGGAACCTGTTGTAAAGGAAGAACCGAAAGCAGAGGAACCCAAGAAAGAGGAGATTAAGATAACTGTTACCAGAAGAATTGACCTTGATGCTCTCAACAGGAAAAAGCCCGAACCCAAGAAGGAGGAACCTGTAAAGGTTGCAGTTCCTGAACCTGAAGTGAAGAAGGTTGAAGAACCTGTTGTAAAGGAGGAACCGGTAAAGACAGAACCCGCAAAAGAGGAACCGGCAACACCTGCAGCGCCTGTTGCCCAGTTGACCCAACTCGATGAGGTTGAGGCTCCCAAACTCAACATCATAGGCCAGATAGACCTTTCGGCCATAAACCAGTCTACACGTCCCAAGAAGAAGAGCAAGGAGGAGAAGAAGAAGGAGCGTGAAGAGAAGGACAAACAGCGCGAGGAGCAGCGCAAGGCACAGCGTCAGCAGGGCGGTGAAGGCGGTGACAAGAAGAAGAAACGTCAGCGCATAAACAGCCAGCGTGTCGACATAAACGACGTTAAGGAGAGTGGCGGGGAAAACAAGGATTGGAGTGCAAACCGCAACAAGAATAACAATAACAATCCTTCACAGGGCAGCCGCAAGGACCGCGACCGCCAGCACAAGCGCTTTGACAAGAGCGATGTGAGCGATGAGGATGTTTCAAAGCAGATAAAGGAGACACTCGACCGTCTCACAAACCGTGGCAAGGGCAACAAGTCGGCAAAATACCGCAAGGAAAAACGTGACATGGCTGCCGAGCAGAGAATGCAGCAGATGAGTGAGGAGATGGAGCAGAGCAAGGTTCTGCAACTCACGGAGTTCGTTACGGCGAATGAACTTGCAAGCATGATGAATGTCTCTGTCACACAGGTCATAGCAACCTGTATGAGCATTGGTATGATGGTGTCAATCAACCAGCGTCTCGACGCGGAGACCATCAACATTGTGGCCGAAGAGTTCGGCTTTACTACCGAGTATGTGAGTGCTGAGGTTGCCAATGCGATAGAGGAGGATGCCGATACTGAAGAGAATCTGGAACCGCGTGCACCAATCATCACCGTTATGGGTCACGTGGACCACGGTAAGACATCGTTGCTCGACTACATACGCAAAGCGAATGTTATTGCCGGTGAGGCCGGTGGTATTACACAGCACATAGGTGCGTACAATGTGAAGATGGAGAGCGGCAAGCGCATTACCTTCCTTGATACTCCGGGTCATGAGGCATTTACCGCCATGCGTGCCCGCGGTGCCAAGATTACCGATATCGTAATCATCATAATCGCTGCCGATGACAGTGTCATGCCGCAGACAAAGGAGGCTATAAACCATGCCATGGCGGCAGGTGTGCCCATTGTCTTCGCATTCAACAAGTGCGACAAGCCTACTGCCGACCCGAACAAGATAAAGGAGGAACTTGCCAACCTGAATATGCTTGTTGAGGATTGGGGCGGAAAGTACCAGTCGCAGGAGATTTCGGCAAAGAAGGGTATGGGTGTTGAGGAACTTATGGAGAAGGTGCTGCTCGAGGCAGAACTCCTTGACCTGAAGGCGAACCCCAACCGCAAGGCTACAGGTTCTGTCATAGAGTCTACTCTTGACAAGGGCCGCGGATATGTGGCTACAGTACTTGTGCAGAACGGTACGCTCAAGGTGGGCGATATTGTAGTTGCAGGTACACAGTGGGGTAAGGTGAAGGCTATCTTCAACGAACGTAACCAGCGTATCAAGGAGATTCGTCCGGCAGAACCTGCGCTCATTCTGGGTCTAAACGGTGCTCCTGCCGCAGGTGATACATTCAATGTTGTCGACAGCGAGCGCGAGGCACGCGAGGTTACCGGCAAGCGCGAGCAGTTGCAGCGCGAACAGGGTCTGCGTACACAGAAAATGCTTACGCTCGACGAGGTGGGCCGCCGCATTGCACTCGGTAACTTCCAGACACTCAACATCATTGTCAAGGGTGACGTGGACGGTTCAATCGAGGCTCTCAGCGATTCGCTCATAAAACTCTCGACCGAGACTATTCAGGTGAATGTAATCCACAAGGCTGTGGGTCAGATTTCGGAGAGCGACGTGAGCCTTGCAGCAGCGTCGGACGCCATTATCGTGGGCTTCCAGGTACGTCCTTCGGTCACTGCACGCAAGGTTGCCGAAAACGAGGGTGTGGACATACGTATATACTCAATCATCTACGACGCAATAGAGGAGGTCAAGGCCGCTATGGAAGGTATGCTTGCTCCAATAGTGAAGGAGGAGGTTACCGCAACAATAGAGGTTCGCGAAACATTCCACATAAGCAAAGTGGGTACGGTTGCCGGATGTATGGTACGTGAGGGTAAGGTGAAACGCACGGACCGTGCACGCCTCATTCGCGACGGTATCGTTATCCACACCGGTGCACTTGCGGCACTCAAACGCTTCAAGGAGGATGTGAAGGAGGTGGGTACCAACTTCGAGTGTGGTATAAGCCTTGTTTCACAGGATGACATTAAGGTAGGTGATATCATCGAGACATTCGTAGAGGTAGAGGTTAAGCAGAAACTGTAATTGCTGCCGGCAATGAATGTCATTGATGTGATATATGCTCTCGCAACACTCGTTGCATTGATATTAGGGTACAAGGAGGGCTTCATAAAGAAGATTTCTTCTGTAGCGGGCATTGTGTTCGGCCTGTTCAATGCAACGGTATTGCACGAGAGTGCAAGTCAAGTAATATTCAAGTACACAGGTTGGGATGAGGTCGTTGTCAACGTATCGGCATACGTTGTGCTCTTCATCCTTTCTGTCATCGTAATAAAACTGCTGGCGCTGCTGTTGACTTGGTTACTTGAACTGTTGGGTCTGAATTTCATAAACAAGTTGGCGGGTGCATTGCTGTCGGCATTCATAATGGTGATAATTGTTACTGCCATTGTTGATGTGTCGTCTATGATTGCTCCCGACAACAAGTTTACAGGGAAAACAACCCAGCAGCAGTCTTTGTTGTACGATAAAGTGATTAAAAGAGTATACAAGGATACTCTGACAAGGCTTTTATGAAAGCCGCACCAAGAGGATATTGATGAAGAAGAAGGACAACATACTGAAAAAAATAGCGAACAAGGCCTATGAATTCGGCTTTGTCAGCAAAATAAAGACCGAGGTCATTGAAAAGGGACTCAATGAGGATGTCATAAGGCTCATTTCCGGGAAAAAGAATGAACCGGAATGGCTTCTTGAATTCCGTCTTGAGGCTTACAGACATTGGCTCACGATGGAAATGCCTCGTTGGGCTCATCTCGATATACCGCCTATCGATTATCAGGCTATCTCCTATTATGCCGACCCTCTTAAAAAGAACAAGGAGAAGAACAAGGAGATTGACCCGGAACTGATGAAGACTTTCGAGAAACTGGGTATTCCACTTGAGGAGCGTCTGGCGCTGAGCGGTACTGCTGTCGATGCGGTGATGGATTCCGTGTCGGTAAAGACCACATTCAAGGAAGAACTAAAGGAGAAGGGAATAATATTCTGTTCCATGAGCGAGGCCGTGCAGGAATATCCCGATTTGGTACGCCGATATCTGGGTACGGTGGTCAACTATCGTGACAACTTCTACGCAGCACTCAATACGGCTGTGTTCAGCGACGGTTCATTCGTGTACATTCCCAAGGGGGTGCGTTGCCCCATGGAACTCTCGACATACTTCCGCATAAATGCGGCCAATACCGGGCAGTTCGAACGTACGCTCATTGTGGCCGACGACGACAGTTATGTGTCGTATCTTGAGGGTTGTACAGCCCCAATGCGCGATGAGAACCAGTTGCATGCCGCCATTGTGGAGATTGTGGTGAACAACAATGCCGAGGTAAAGTACAGTACGGTACAGAACTGGTATCCCGGTGATTCCGAAGGAAAGGGTGGTGTCTACAACTTCGTTACCAAGCGTGGCGATTGCCGCGGCACGAACAGCAAACTCTCCTGGACGCAGGTCGAGACCGGTTCGGCAATTACATGGAAATATCCCAGTTGCATACTGCGAGGCGACAATTCCCAGGGCGAGTTCTATTCCGTGGCACTCACGAACAACTTCCAGCAGGCCGATACGGGAACAAAAATGATTCATTTGGGCAAGAATACCAGGAGTACAATCATAAGCAAGGGAATATCTGCAGGCAGGAGTCAGAACTCATATCGCGGTCTTGTGCGTGTGAGCAAGAATGCCGAGGGTGCGCGCAACTACAGTCAATGCGACTCGTTGCTGCTCGGCGACAAGTGCGGTGCGCACACTTTTCCCTACATGGATATACATAATAACAGTGCGGTCATAGAGCATGAGGCGACCACGTCCAAGATTTCCGAGGACCAGCTTTTCTACTGCAACCAGCGTGGAATAGGCACCGAGGAGGCCATAGGTCTCATTGTCAACGGATATGCTAAAGAGGTGTTGAACAAACTGCCTATGGAGTTTGCTATTGAAGCGCAGAAACTGCTCAGTGTGTCGCTTGAAGGCGCGGTGGGCTGAAAATTGATGAATATATGGAGAATTTGTTAGAGATAAGGAACCTCCATGCCACCATCGACGGCAAGGAGATACTAAAAGGAATAGACCTTACCGTAAAGGCCGGTGAGGTACACGCGATAATGGGGCCTAACGGCTCGGGCAAGAGTACGCTGAGCAATGTGCTTGTGGGACATCCCGCGTACACAGTCACCGAAGGTGAAGTGTACTATAAGGGCAAGAATCTGCTTGAACTCTCTCCCGAGGACCGTAGCCATGAGGGACTCTTTCTCTCGTTCCAGTACCCGGTTGAGATACCCGGAGTGAGCATAACCAATTTCATGCGCGCTGCAATCAATGCCAAGCGTCAGTATCTGGGTCAGGAACCGATGAATGCAACGGAATTCCTCAAGGTTATGCGCGAGAAACGCGCCCTTGTGAACCTTGACAGCAAACTTGCCAACCGTTCGGTAAATGAGGGATTCAGCGGAGGAGAGAAAAAACGCAACGAGATTTTCCAGATGGCAATGCTGGAACCTACGTTGAGTATTCTTGACGAGACCGATTCGGGTCTTGACATCGACGCCCTGCGCATTGTGGCCGAGGGCGTGAACAAACTGAAGCGTGAAGATACCTCGAGCCTCGTAATTACACACTATCAGAGGTTGCTCGATTACATCAAACCCGATATTGTGCATGTGCTCTACAACGGAAGGATTGTGAAGACGGCAGGGCCGGAACTTGTGATGGAACTTGAGGAACGCGGATATGACTGGATTAAAAATGAGAACCGGCAATGAGTCAGGAGCAGGAGTATATTGACATTTTCGAACAGAACAGGTCTCTGGTTGAAGGGCATTGTGCGGCACTGCTCAACAAGGCCCGCGGGAATGCTGCTGCCCGTTTCAAGGCGGCCGGTTTCCCGGGACTGAAGGATGAGGATTGGCTGCACAGCAATGTTGCAGGCAAGTTTGCGGTAAATTATGGAATGAATCTTGGACGTGTGGAAGTGAAGGCCGACAGCCGCACTCTCTTTACATGCGATGTGCCCAATTTGAATACTCATCAGGCATTCATTGTAAATGACACGTTCTGTGCAGTGAAGGGCAACTCCAAAGAACTTCCTGAAGGCGTACTGCTTGCAAGCCTGAATGATGTGGCAAGAAACAATCCTTCGCTTTTGGAACCGTACTACAATTCGTTGGCCAAGGATGGCGACAGCATTGCACAGTTCAATACCATGTTCGCACAGGACGGTCTTCTTCTCTACATACCCAGGAATACGGCAGTCGATGACACGATACAGGTAGTGACCTTGTTGCAGGCAAATGTTGAAATGCTTTCCAACCGCCGTCTACTCGTTATTCTGGAGGAGAATAGCAGTGCAAGTCTGCTTGTCTGTGACCACTCGTCTATGGAGAAGCAGACACTCTCTACACAGGTTACCGAAATATTCATAGGTCGCGGTGCAAGTCTCGACCTCTATGAACTTGAAGAGACTGCATACAGCAACACAAGGCTCGGGCAACTCTTTGTGCGTCAGGACAGTGACAGTCGTTTCAACCACAACGGCATAACTCTTACCAATGGTTTTACACGCAATTATGTGAATGTGTCGCTTGAGGGCTGCGGGGCCGAGGCTTCGGTGAACGGGCTTGTGATAGGTGACAAGGACCAGCACACCGATAACCGCACGCTTGTTGACCACAAGGTGGGCAACTGCTGCAGCAACGAACTCTACAAATATATACTCGACGATAAGTCTACCGGTGTGTTTGCCGGGAAAATGCTCATACGTCCCAATGCGCAGCATACCGTTTCGCAGCAGACGAACCGCAACCTGTGTCTCACAAGCGGTGCACACATGTATGCACAGCCGCAACTGGAGATATATGCCGATGATGTGAAGTGCAGTCATGGCTCAACAGTGGGGCAACTCGATGAGAATGCTCTCTTCTACATGCAGCAGCGTGGCATTCCGGCCGATGAGGCACGTCATTTGCTTATGTATGCGTTTGCCGGCGAAGTAATAGACAATATAAGGATTGAGGCATTGCGCGACAGGCTGCACATGCTTGTGGAGAAACGCCTGCGTGGCGAACTTAATCATTGCAAGGGTTGCGCACTCTGCAAATAAAATAGCATTAGAACTTTGACTTTATAGTTTTCACTTTTCACTTTTCACATTTCAGTTTTCAGTTTTCCGTTCATATGCTCAATACCGAAGATATACGCAAGGAATTTCCCATACTGGAGCGCACGGTGTACGGCAAGCCGCTTGTCTATCTTGACAACGCCGCCACAACGCAGAAACCGCAATGCGTCATCGATACTTTGGACAGGGTGTACACTACACTCAACGCCAATGTGCACCGTGGTGTCCATCGCCTTTCACAGGAGGCAACCGAGGCAATGGAAAATGCACGCAACACGGTAAGGAATTTCATCGGTGCAGAGCATAGCCATGAGATAATATTTACCCGCGGTACAACAGAAAGCATTAATCTTGTGGCCTCTTCGTTCGGCGGTACGTTCCTGAAAAGCGGTGATGAAGTCATTGTCTCGTCGGTTGAACACCATAGCAACATAGTGCCATGGCAACTGTTGCGTGACCGCATTGGGGTTGTATTGCGCGTAATTCCGCTCACGTCGGAATGCAGTCTTGATGTTGCCGCCTACAGGGAAATGTTCAACGAAAGGACAAGGCTCGTGAGTGTTGCGCATGTGTCTAATGTGTTAGGCGTCACCAACCCTGTAAAAGAGATTATAGACATTGCCCATAGTCACAATGTTCCTGTACTCGTGGACGGCGCGCAGAGTGCTCCTCACCTTAAAGTGGACATGAAAGCGTTGGACGCCGATTTCTTCGCCTTCAGCGGCCATAAAGTATATGCCCCCACAGGCATTGGCGTGCTGTACGGAAAAGAGAAGTGGCTCACGGCAATGCAACCCTATCATGGCGGTGGCGAGATGATAAAGAGCGTGAGTTTCGAGAAGACTACATACAATGAACTGCCATATAAATTCGAAGCCGGAACACCCGATTATGCCGGCATAATTGCTCTTGGCAAGGCCCTCGAGTGGGTAACGGAAAAGGGTATCGAGGATATTGCCGCGCACGAGCAAATGCTCACCCTGTATACCGTGGAGCAGTTGCGGAAGATTGAGGGTATGCGCATTTTCGGGCAACCTGACGGGGCTGCCGTCTCGTTCCTGGTAGGTGATATACATCCTGCCGACATGGGTACCATTCTCGACCATCTGGGGATTGCCGTACGCACCGGGCACCATTGCGCCCAACCGCTCATGGATATCCTCGGTGTGCCGGGGACAGTGCGTGCGTCGTTTGCCGCATACAATACCAAAGAGGAAATAGATATACTGGTGAAGGGGATTGAGAGGGCAGCAAGGATGTTCTCGTAACTCAATGCAAAGATAGGGGTTATGTTGAAAGCGTTCCAGAGAGAGGGTGTCGTTGAGGCCGGTTGTGACGAAGCCGGCCGTGGTTGTCTTGCCGGTGATGTATATGCTGCGGCAGTAATCCTGCCGCCGGGTTTCACCAATGAACTGCTTAATGATTCCAAGCAACTTACAGAGGCTCAACGCTATCAGTTGCGTGAGGTTATTGAACGCGAGGCTGTTGCATGGGCCGTTGGAATTGTAACCGCAGCCGAGATTGACAGGATGAACATATTGCGTGCTTCAATCCTTGCCATGCACCGTGCTGTAGACGGGCTCAAGGTGCGCCCCGAACATCTGCTCATCGACGGCAACAAATTCACTCCTTATAAAGGAATAACACACAATACGGTTGTGAAAGGCGACGCCACCTATATGAGCATTGCTGCAGCGTCAATATTGGCAAAGACATATCGCGACGACTATATGCTGCGCATTGCCAAGGAGTATCCCATGTACGATTGGCAGAGCAACAAGGGATATCCTACTGCCAAACACCGTGCCGCGATAAGGGAATATGGGACCACGCCACATCATCGCATGACATTCAACCTGCTTGGCGAGGAACCCAAGCAACTGGAACTGTCGTTCGAATGATATAATGCCGTTATGTTCATGTAATCTGAAACGGATTCCAAACGGGCACCTGTTATTCAAAACTGCGAAGGAGTTTTATCTCTTCGGCCCAGCGGCTTTCGTCGGGCGTTTCCAAAATTATGGGGATGTTGTCGAAACGTGAATCCTTCATGAATCGTTTGAAAAAGTCAATGCCAAGCAGTCCTGCTCCAACATTGTCGTGACGGTCCACACGTGACCCGAGCGGTTTCTTTGTGTCATTAAGGTGTATTCCCTTGAGGTATTCGAGCCCGATTACGCGGTCAAGTTCCCCGAAAGCACCTTCGTAGTCGCCGACAATGTCGTAACCCGCAGAATAGAAATGGCATGTGTCAAGGCAGAATCCCACGCGGTTCTTGTCATCGACACGGTCGATTATGTATCGGATTTCCTCGAGTCTGTTGCCCACGTTGCTGCCCTGTCCGGCTGTGTTCTCAATGACAGCGGTCACCCCGCTTGTCCTTGAAAGGGCAAGGTTTATGTTTGCTGCAATGCGGTCAAGACACTCTTCAATGGAAATCTTGTTCAGGTGACTGCCCGGGTGAAAGTTCAACAGTTTTAGCCCCAATTGCTCACAACGCTGCATTTCGTCAAGGAAGGCGGCGCGCGACTTCTGTATTGCCTCCTCGTCGGGGTTGCCCAAGTTAATAAGGTAACTGTCGTGCGGCAGAATGTACTCTGGTTCAAAGCCGTGCATGCGGCAATTTTCCTTGAACTGCTCTATGCTTTTGGCTGTTAAAGGGGCTGCTACCCACTGACGCTGGTTCTTTGTGAAGAGTGCAAATGCGTTTGCACCCACTTCTGCGGCATTCACCGGTGCGTTTTCCACACCGCCGCCTGCCGATACATGAGGACCTATGTATTTCATTTTTCTTTTTCTTGTTTCTTATGTATTTATAACAAACAAATACCGGTGGGGAACAGTCCCTTGTGTATGGGTTATCATCTCCGCCGGTATTTGCCATGTAACCGGTGCCGTTACAGTTTCAGGTCTTCCTGTACTGCGTTTGCCTGCTTGGCAAAGAACTTGTTGCTGCCACGCAGCAGGTTACGTACCTCGCTGAGTAACTCATGACTTTCCTGTATCAGGTTCAGGTATACGAAGTCCATGCGCAGGCTGCCTTCGCTTTGGTGCAGGCGCATTGTCTGCTCCTTGCGCAGGTTGGCAAGAACGTGCTTCAGGTTCTTTGCACGTGCCGAAACCTCTTCGGCGTTGCTGTAATTGCCGCTTGCGATTATTTCGTTGATGTCCTTGAGTACATTGTATACGTCACGGCAGTATGGCGAGAATTCCTCGACATATATTTTCGACAACGGGCTGAAACTGTTGTCGGCATGCTCCTTCATAGGCTCGCCGATACGTGTCAATGTGTTCAACATCTGCTGGCAACTGTTTGTACACAGGTGGTACCATGTGCTGCGCTCGAATGCCAATTGCTGGTCAATGCGCTGCAGACCGCGTGTCTCGGCACGGCGCTCCTTCTTCATGAATGCCTTTTCCTCTACAATCTTGATGAGTGAACTCTTCAGCGGGCGCAAAGAATCCTTCGAGAACGCCTCGAACATCTGCCTGTAAGTCTCGGCCGAGAATGAAAGGGTGTGTGTGAGTGTCTCGGCAGCATGTCCCTGCAGGTTGCTCCATACCTCTTCAGTGTCGTCGGACTTAAGTACCACGTTCATCTTCTCATCGACCTTTTCGGTGCTCTTCTTCTTGTTGTAGTTTATGTGGCTGCGTATGAGCAGGTAGATTACAAGAGCAATCATAATGTACATTGCAATAACGCCGCCAAGGTTCATTACTGTAGCAACCAACGCTGCTATTATGAATGCGGCACCCGCTGTGATGAACCATCCGCCCACAACCGATACAACACCTGTAACACGGTAGACTGCGCTCTCACGCCCCCATGCACGGTCGGCAAGAGAAGAACCCATACCTACCATGAATGTTACGTATGTCGTGGAGAGGGGAAGTTTAAGGGACGTACCCAATGCAATGAGCAAACCCGAAAGCACAAGATTCACCGAGGCACGTACAAGGTCGAATGCAACATCCTCACGCTCTTCGAGCGGAGCGAAACGTTTGTTTACCCAGTTCTTTACTCTCTGCGGTGTCTTCTGTGCTACAAAATCAACGGTCTTGCTCACTGCGCGTACCATGTTGCGGGCAATGGATGATGTGCCGAACATTTCGTTGCCCTCGTCCTGCTGGCTCGAAAGGTCTATTGATGTCTGCAGCACCTTGCGTGCCTTCTTACTTGTGAACAAGGCATATACCATCACTGCACCTGCGCCTATGAGGAACCATACCGATGTCTTGGCCGGAAGATTCAGTGAACTCATCATGAACGAGTCTACAGCACCCGCACCGTTGGCAACGAAATCCTTGAATGACTCAAAACCGGCAAGCGTCACGCCTATGAAGTTGACAAGGTCGTTGCCTGCGAATGCCATTGCCAGTGAGAATGTACCCATGAGCACTACAATCTTCAGTACATTTACTTTGCACCAGTAGAGTACCTGCATGAGTATGGTGAAGAAAACAAATGCGCAAAGCAGGAATATCGTTGTCTCTTCAAATATTAAATGTTGCACTTCTTGTGGCAGGAATCCCACGAGTGCACTGCCTTTGAGACCTTTGATGAGCATGAAGTATATGATTGCCGTTGTTGCAAAACCTCCGTATATGCCAATCTTGCGGCCAAGGTGTTTGCGGTAGTGGAACGTGAAGATTATACGTGATATCCATTGCACGATGAGACCGAAGATGAACGCAATGGCAACCGAGAGGAATATTGAAATGATGATAGTCAATGCCCTATCGGTGTTGAGCATGCCCAGACCTGCGTCCGAAGAGGATAACAATGCTGTCATGAACGAAGCACCAAGCAACTCGAATACCATTGATACTGTGGTGGATGTGGGTAAACCCAATGAGTTGAACAGGTCGAGCAGGAATACGTCACTTATCACCACCGCAAGGTAAATGCACATTACGTCGGCAAAACTGAAGTGACTGGGGTCAAAGATACCGTGACGCGCCACATCCATCATTCCGCTGCTGAATGCTGCACCTATAAAGACACCTATGGCTGCAACAATCAGCACATGATTGATTTTTGCAGACTTTGAACCAACAGCAGCGCTCAAGAAGTTCACTGCGTCATTACTCACGCCCACTGTAAGGTCAATTATGGCGAGAGTGAACATGAAAAGCACCACGAACATGTATGAAAGTTCGATGGCGCTCAAATTTGAGACAAATGAGACAATGTCCATAGTAATATTAATTTATTATGTCATGTATATCAATACGTTGCAATGCCGTGCCTGTTTCGCAATGCAAAAAATGCATATAAAAAATTACAGACCGTTTACGCAATTGCTGCAAAATCGTTACAAAAATAAATATAATTTTGAAACGGCAAGGGTTTTGTGCCATTAAATGATGAAAACAAAAAAAATAGGGCAAATGCTTTAGTTTTTGCAAAAAATCCTATACATTTGCGAGAAATCACAAATAGAATGCGAATTTTGTGAGAAGTCAGTTGTGATATGACCGAGAAGGATAGAATTGTTTTGGCAACATTTGAAGAGAAACTCCACCGCCTTGTCTATGAACACAGGCAGTTGAAGGAGGCTAATCAGGAGTTGTCACGCACTCTCAAGGACAAGGAAAACTCTCTTGCAGAGCTGCAGCAGCGCTGTTCGGCACTCGAAAGCAGTTACAACGACCTTAAACAGGCCAAGATAATATCTCTTACCGGCGAAGGTATAGATGAGGCACGGGATAGAATATCGAGGCTGGTGCGTGAAATCGACCGTTGCATCGAGTCGCTGAAGAAATAGCAAATGAGAGTAGACCATGCATTATGGAAGATAGAGAATTGGGAATAAATCTTATTATAGACGGTACGTCGTACCCGCTTACCATAAAGGCGTGCGAAGAGCCTTATTATCGCAAGGCGGCTCATATTGTGAACGACCGGCTGTCAACATACAAAGACCTGTTCATGGGCGAAGGAGGAGTCAGGGTAATGACTATGGTTGCCCTTGACATCGCTTTTGACCTGGTGACGCATAACGATGAAGTTGGTTCGTCCGAGGTCCTCCACAAGGTCAACGAACTTGCGCGTCTCATTGACGGTGCGTTGGCCGAAAAGAGGTGATTCCCTTTCCGTTTTAAGCAGTTTCACGCATTGCAGCATTCACATTGCCGGCACTTATGGTGTACGGCACAAAATGCAGCGGTGCGTTTTATTATATATTTTAATTAACGTTTTATGGATTTTATAACAGCATTATTGATTGGTTTGGCAGTTGGAGCCGCAGCAGGTTTCATCAGCCAATATTTGATAAACAGGTTCGGACTCAAGGCCAAGCGCCAGCGCATTATCGATGACGCGCACAAGGAGGCCGAGGTCATCAAGAAAAACAAGTTGCTCGAAGTGAAGGAGAAATTCCTCAACAAGAAAGCCGAACTGGAGAAAGAGATTTCCCAGCGCAGCAACAAGATTCAGCAGGCCGAGCACCATCTGAAACAGCGTGAGGTACAGTTCAATCAGCGTAATGAGGACCTTCAGCGCCGCAAGAACGAACTCGATACGCAACGCGAGAACCTCGAAGCGCAGAAGGGTGTACTTGAACGTAGACAAGAGGAACTTGACAGGTTGCATGCACAGGAACGCGAGAAACTTGAGGCCATCAGCGGTCTTTCGGCCGAGGAGGCAAAGGAGCGTCTTGTGGAGTCGCTCAAGGAGGAGGCCAAGTCACAGGCTGCGTCATACATTAATGATATTATCGATGACGCCAAGATGACAGCCAACAAGGAGGCAAAGAAAATTGTAATTCAGACAATACAGCGTGTAGCCACAGAAACAGCCATAGAGAACTCCGTTACGGTGTTCCACATCGATAACGACGAGATGAAGGGTCGCATTATTGGTCGCGAGGGTCGCAATATCCGCGCGCTCGAGGCTGCTACCGGTGTTGAGATTGTAGTTGATGATACTCCCGAGGCCATTGTGCTCAGCGCCTTTGACCCGGTGCGCCGCGAGATAGCGCGTCTTGCCCTGCACCAACTTGTTGCCGACGGGCGCATTCACCCCGCACGCATTGAAGAGGTCGTTGCCAAGGTTAAGAAGCAGATTGAAGAAGAAATCATCGAAACCGGCAAGCGCACCACCATCGACCTGGGTATCCATGGCATGCACCCCGAACTCATACGCATTATAGGTAAGATGAAGTACCGTTCATCCTATGGTCAGAACCTTCTCCAGCATGCCCGCGAGACTGCAAACCTATGTGCCGTCATGGCTGCAGAACTTGGTCTTAATCCCAAGAAGGCGAAACGTGCCGGCCTGTTGCACGACATAGGTAAAGTACCCGATGAGGAGACCGAATTGCCGCATGCAGAGTATGGTATGAAGATTGCCGAGAAGTATAAGGAGAAACCCGATATCTGTAATGCCATCGGTGCTCACCACGACGAGGTTGAGATGACAAGCCTCATCGCCCCCATTGTTCAGGTATGTGACGCTATTTCAGGTGCCCGTCCGGGTGCCCGCCGCGAGATTGTAGAGGCATACATCAAGCGTTTGCACGACCTTGAGCAACTTGCAATGTCATATCCGGGCGTAACAAAGACATACGCCATCCAGGCCGGTCGTGAATTGCGCGTGATTGTAGGTGCCGACAAGATTGACGACAAACAGACCGAACTCCTCTCGGGCGAGATTGCAAAGAAAATCCAGGACGAGATGACATATCCCGGTCAGGTGAAGATTACCGTTATCCGCGAGACACGTGCGGTGAACTACGCAAGATAACAATTACCATATCAGGGGCGGCATATTCAAATGATGTGCCGCCTTTTTTAATGCACTTGAGAATGAACAAACACAACCTTACTGCAGAACTCATAAACTTCATCGAAGGTGAGATAATGCCCCGTTATGAAAGTTTTGACAAGGCGCACGACCGCAGGCATGCTTTCACGGTGATGTCTCAAAGCCTGCAACTGTCACAGCATTACGATGTTAATGTTGCAATGGTGTACACAATTGCTGCATATCACGATTTGGGGTTATGCGAAGGGCGTGAAATACATCACATTGTGTCGGCGCGCATTGTACGCGAGGACGTGAGACTGAAGCAGTTCTTTACCCCGGAACAGATTGAAACCATTGCCTGTGCTGTGGAAGATCATCGTGCTTCTAACACTCATGAACCACGTACGATATACGGCAAGATTATTGCCGAGGCTGACCGCATTATCGACCCATTGACAATAATGACCCGTACCGTGCAGTATGGATTGTCGCATTATCCGTCACTCACTAAAGAAGAACACATAGAACGTGCTGTATTGCACATTAAGGAAAAATACGGCAAGGGAGGATATCTTAAACTGTGGATTCCGCAGTCACCGAATGCAGCGCGCATGGAAGAGTTCCGCAAGGTAATCGACAACGAAGGGGTACTGCGCAGAAATCTTGAGGCAGTATATTGTGAAGAAGTCGGCGGTTGTGAAAAGTGAAAGGTGAAAGTTTTCTTCTCCTTTTTTCTTTCTCCTTTCTCCTTTCTTATTTTACCAAATCTTCAGGCTATGTGCTCAATGAGCACCTTAATTCCAATGGCAATGAGTATAAGACCGCCCCATAATTCTGCACGCAAGCGTTCGGCAAAGGTTTTGCCGAACCGTACTCCAATCCATAGTCCAAGGGCTGTCATCAGCGAAGATACAATGCCTATGGCTGCAAGGGGGTATATGAGTGTCGTGAACGAGGTGTAACCCATGCAGGAGAAGGAAATTCCCACCGCCAGCGCGTCAATGCTTGTTGCTATGGCCAAAGTAAATATGACCTTCATGCGCCGCGGGTTGAAACTCTTTGCCTCCTCTTCCTTGAATGAGTCCATAATCATGCGCACACCAAGGATTCCAAGTATGCCGAATGCAATCCAATGGTCCACCTTCTCTATGAGTTCCCGGAATAGTTCGGCACCCAACCAGCCAAGCAACGGGTTCAATGCCTGAAAAAAACCGAGGAGCAGCACCATTACGCTCATCTGCCTGGGTATAAACCGCTTGAAAATTATGCCGCTGGCCATTGAAACTGCAAAGCAGTCCATTGCGAGCGCCAGCGCCATGAGCCAAATTTCAATGTGTGTCATATGTGCCGAATCTGTTTCCTGTGCAAAGGTAATCCTTTTCTGTGAATACCGGACACGCTTACTGCAAATTACTGTCTTTGCCTTAAAAAAAGCAAAAGCGGTTGCAAGAACAGAAAAAAGGAATTATCTTCGCGAGCGGAATATACCGGGGCTATCTGGATTTGACAGCGGGTAGAAAAGGTATGTAAGCACGCAGTGCCTCGTTGGTTCGCACTATAATCTGAGCCCGCAAACAATTATCTGGCAACAATAACTACGCTCTTGCTGCTTAATCGAAGTATAGTAGATTAGCTTAATCCCGGCACCAGGTGCAGGGACAAGACATCACCCGGACGCTGTTGTTCCGAAGCAATCCGACAAGGTGGTGCAGGCAAATCGGGACTAACCGTTGCAAGCCTCAATGTAATGGCGACATTTTAGAGGATAAGGTACAGGTTGGCGGTCACGGTCTTGCCTGTGCTCGAAAATCTCACCGATGACTAAGCGTGTAGAAAGCATATGGTTTCCCTGTTTGGACGAGGGTTCGACTCCCTCTAGCTCCACTTTCTAAAAACTATGTGTTGCGGCATGAGGACAATTGATGTAGGCATACTCCGTGCGCCACAGGTGACTTTTTCTTTTGTGGGTCGGTTCTTGTGTGGCAATGAATTGCATTCGGGCGAAAAATGCATTTCTGTTGAAGATGGAATGCTCAAATGCGATGAATCGATTTCCTCTTCTTTTCACTTTACCCCATCGGATAAGGATTCTTGTTTTACGCTTCACGATGTGACTATTGGCGTTAATTTCCATTGGCAACGTAAGGAAGACCAGTGCTTTAAAGGAGAATTGCTGTTTATCGTCGAGGATGGCGAGGTACGTGCAATAAACCGTATCAATGTTGAAGATTATCTCGTGAGTGTGATATCAAGCGAGATGTCGGCGACCTCTTCGCCGGAATTCCTGAAGGCTCATGCCATAGTCTCGCGCAGTTGGCTCTATGCTCAACTGCATAGGAAGAATAAGGTCGTGCAAGGTGTGCTCGGTTGGGAAAACCGTGATGAACTGGTGCGTTGGTATGCGCGTGAAGACCACACTCTGTTTGACTTTTGTGCCGACGACCATTGCCAACGCTATCAAGGCATGACGCGGGCAGTCAACCCTAATGTAGAGCGCGCTGTGGTTGAGACCGGTGGTCTTGTGCTGAAATATGCCGGTGAAGTATGTGATGCCCGTTTCAGCAAATGCTGCGGCGGTGTTACCGAACGTTTCTCGGCCTGTTGGGAGAATGTCGATTACGATTATCTCAAGGCATTCAGGGATATTGAAGGTGACGCCGGATTGCCGGACCTGACAACAGAGGATGGTGCCCGCGAGTGGATAGAGGGTGCTCCGGAGTCATTCTGTTCGGCAAATGATACGGCTGTACTGTCGCAGGTGCTCAATGGGTATGACCGGGAGACAAATGACTTTTACCGTTGGCGTGTCGAATATGGCATGGAAGAACTTTCTGCGCTTGTTAAAGAGCGTTCCGGGATTGATTTCGGTGAGATTGTCGACTTGCAGCCTGTTGAACGTGCAGCCTCGGGGCGCATTGTAAGGTTGCGTGTCGTGGGCAGCAAACGTACGGTTGTTGTGGGAAAGGAATTGGAGATAAGACGTTGGTTGTCAAAGTCTCATCTCTATAGTTCAGCCTTTGTTGTTGACAGAGTGGGAACCGGCAAATCGTTGCGCTTTGTGCTTAAAGGTGCAGGTTGGGGGCATGGCGTGGGGTTGTGCCAGATTGGTGCAGCCATGATGGGTGAAAAAGGCTACTCTCACAAGGATATTCTTCTCCACTATTATCCGGGTGCTACCATTGAGGATGTCTTCAGTCGATAATTTTTGATTTTTCTCGGCCGGTCTGCCGTGTTTTTTCTATTCTGTTGTTTATTTCGTGCTAATGTGTCGGTGAAACGATTTTTTTTGAGTATATTTGCGGTAACTGTGACATAGACTGCAAATGTCGTATAATCACACAATAATCAGTAATAAAAATAGTTATTATATAAAATGTATTGAATTGGTATATCCGATATAGTTAATGGTAAAAAATCTAAAGATGAAAAAACATATATTTCTGCTTTTTGCTTTAATACTTTCATGTAATTGTGCTTTTGCCCAGAAGATGACCGACGAACAGGTTATACAGGTTGTCATGGCCGAGAAACAAAAGGGTAGTGATGAAAATACAATAGCAAAGACGTTATTGCAACGGGGCGTAACTCCTGCGCAGTTGCGAAGAATAAAGGCCAAATATGAGAAAGAACAGAGCGGCTTGGGTACTGTCGATATTTCTGGTATACGCAGGAATAGGAATGATGAGGATGGGAAACCGTCTCGCGAAGGCGAGAATTTTATGCTCAAGGATGGTCGGGTGAAATATGGCAATAAGATACAGCAGGGTATGTTGCAGGACGAAATGTCGTTCCTTGACATCGATTCCGTAATGTACTACAAGAATATGTTGAAGGACAAGGAAGGTGTCTTCGGCCGTAATCTCTTCAATAATGAAATGTTGACTTTCGAACCGGCGATGAATATCCCGATTCCTGCAGATTATGTTCTTGGTGCCGGTGACCAGGTGATAATAGACATCTGGGGTGCTTCACAGCAGAGCATAGAGGGCGAGATTTCCCCCGATGGGTATATCGTGGTGGAAGGTGTAGGTCCCATAAGGCTTTCAGGCCTTACTGTCGCAGTCGCAAATGAACATGTCAAAGAGGTGCTTGGTGAGTCATACGGCGGTTCGTCAATAACACTTACAGTCGGCAGTATACGTAATGTCAAAGTCGAAATAGTAGGTGATGTCGTTGCTCCCGGTTCATACACATTGAGTGCGCTATCGACACTGTTCAATGCCTTGTACAATGCCGGAGGTATAAATGAAATGGGTACCCTGCGCGATATAAAAGTCTTCAGGAACGGCAAACAGGTTGCCGGCATAGACGTGTACGATTATATTGTCAATGGCAACAATACTGGTAATGTACGTCTGCAGGATAATGACCTTATCATTGTGGGACCTTATGAGGCAATAGTAAACATCCAGGGTAAGGTAAAACGTCCGATGAGGTATGAAATGAAGAGCGATGAACCTCTCTCAAGGCTCATTTCATATGTCGGAGGGTTTACGGGTGATGCATATACCAAGAATATCAGGGTTATAAGGAAAAGTGGCAGGGAATACTCTGTCCACACTGTTGATAAGGACGCTTTTGCTTCATTCAAACTTGCCGATGGCGATTCGATATATGTAGACTCCATTATACCCCGTTTCTCCAATATGGTTGAGGTAAAGGGTGCAGTGTTCCATCCGGGGATGTATGAAATAGGCAATGGTATCAATACCGTGTATGAGCTCATTGAGGCGGCCGACGGTTTGTGTGAAGATGCTTTCACTGCACGCGCAGTAATGCACCGCAGAAAAGCCGACAGACGTCTCGAAGTGCTTGCGGTAGATGTCGAAGGAATCATGAACGGCGCAGTTCCTGATATCGAACTCCGTAAGGAGGATGTGCTTTTCATTCCATCGATAGAGGAAATGCGTGGCGAGGAGACTCTGAAAATCTCCGGCGAGGTGAACTATCCGGGAACATATGAATATGCCGACAATACCACTCTTGAAGACTTTGTCCTTCAGGCAGGCGGGTTGACGAACCTGGCATCAACCGTAAAGGTGGATGTGTACCGTCGGGTATATGATGCAAAGGCCATTGCCGAATGCGATACAATAACGGAATGCTATAGTTTTGCTATCAAGGATGGTTTTGTGGTAGATGGTACAGCCGGTTTTATTCTGAGTCCATTCGATGAGGTACATGTACGCAAGAGTCCTGTGAATTCTTCAACCATGAGTGTGACTGTAGAAGGCGCAGTGAATTTTGCCGGTGATTATGCAATGTATAACAGGCATTACAAGTTGAGCGACCTCATAAATGCAGCCGGCGGTCTTTCTGAATTCGCTTATCCCGAGGGCGCCCGCCTTTATCGCAGGATGACAGAAGAAGAGCGTGCACAGCGTGAGAGCGTAATGAAACTCTCCCAAATTCAGATGTATGAAGAGAGTTTGAACTCTGAAAAGGAATATGACATAACGCTGGCCGATTCATTGATGAACATGAAACTGAAGTTGGGTGATGTATATCCGGTGGCAATAAATCTTGAAAAAGCCATTGCGAAACCCGGTTCGCCCGAAGATATAGTGTTGCGTGAAGGTGACCACCTCTCTGTGCCGCAATATACATCTACAGTAAAGATAAGCGGCGAGGTGCGTTATCCCATAACCATCAATTATAAGAAAGGAGAGAAGTTGAGTTATTATATTAAGCGGGCCGGTGGTTATACCGACAGGGCCAAGAAAGGCGATGTGTATGCCATTTACATGAACGGTGGTGTGAACGAAGTCTCCAAATATTCAAGCAAGGATATCAAGCCCGGATGTGAGATTGTGGTCCCGACCAAGAGCGCTTTCAATAAACTTACTACAACCGAAGTCTTGGCTATCAGTTCATCTACAGCGTCAATAGCTACTATGATAGTTACTTTGGTTAATATGTTGAAGTAACAGGTGTGGCTTGTGAAACGCTGTCCCTGGCAGTCTGCCCTATACCGGAGTAGGCTGCATAAACAGGAAAGCGCTTCTTGTGCTATGTGCCATGGAATATGTGTTACTCATTCCTGTCCACGATGTTTAAGTTATACAAGCGGTCTCAGGTATAACCTTATAAAATGGTAATGGTTAAAGTATAAACTAAAATAAGTCTTTGTATGGAAGATAAGAATAATGGTGGTATAATAGAGATACTCCTGCTGTTGTGGTCCAGAAAAAAGCAACTGCTGATAAACTGTTTTATAGGAGGAGTGTTGGCTATAATAGTTGCGTTCAGTATCCCAAAGCAGTATACTTCAACATCTGTCTTGGCCCCAGAGTTCTCTTCGTCTGCGTCTCTTCCGGGCGGTCTTGGTGCCTTGGCATCCATGGCCGGTGTAAATATCGGTGGAAACATGTCGGATGACGCATTCTATCCCGAACTTTACCCCCAGATAGTCTCTTCTACGCCTTTTCTCTCAGAGATACTCCTAATGCAGGTGAAGTCGCAGGACGACGAGATTGAGACAACCTTGTACGAGTATCTCCTCCGGCACCAGAGAAATCCCTGGTGGACTGCAATTTATTCTGTACCATTGGAACTCATAACCGGTGACAGCAAGGAAGCCCATATCAATGGTCTTGATACCCGTGAGTGCTTCAGCCCATCGAAACAGCAGTTCAAGATACTTACTGCGCTTGACGACCGCATAGGCATTTCGGTTGACAAAGGAAACAATGTAATTACCATAGATGTGACTATGCAGGACCCCAAGATTGCGGCCATTGTAGCGAATGCAGTCTCGGAGAAGTTGCAGGAATATGTCGAGAAATATCGCTCGGCCAAGGCTCGCAAGGATTTGGAGTATGCCGAGGTTCTTTACACGGCTGCAGGGGCCAAGTACCGCGAAGCGCAGGACGCCTATGCAAACTATGCAAACAGTCACCAGAACATAAAGAACGTAATGTACCAGATAGAACTTGACCACTTGTCGAACGAGAAGGACCTTGCCTTCGGAGTCTATTCGCAGATAGCACAGAACTTGGAAATGGCCCGTGCGCGCGTCCAGGAACAGACGCCCGTGTGTGTGGTCATGCAGCCTGCCTATGTGCCGGTAAAGGCTTCGTCGCCCAAAAAGATACTGATGGGGCTGCTATATGTCTTCCTCGCATTCTTCGGGACGTCTGTGTGGATAATACTAAAGAACCGTATGTCAGGCGAAAAGGAGTGACAAGTATACGGTAACCGGTAAATGGTATGGGTGGTTTTCAGGACATAGTGATATGTGTGGTGTTCCTGCTTGAGGTAGTCTTGCTCTCTTATCTGGAGATAAAGGCATGGAAAACCATATACACCCCCCTTAACATTCTTATGCTTCCATATGTGATGATATTGCTCCTTTCAATATCCATTTCGGGTAATATGGGTTTCGTGGAGTTCCATTATCCCAGCATAGTAATATGGTGCTGCGGTCTGTTGCTCTTTGCGATACCGAGCATGGTACTTTCGTGTGTGGTGCAGAAAGCTGGGGTAAGCCTTGAAGGCCGTCTACGGGATGATGGCGGTATGCCTGGAGTGTTGGTGTTTATTGCAGTTGCAGTTATCATGCTCTTTGCTTTCCGTTTTTACTCCATGCTTGGCGGTGCGCACCCGCTTGCCTCTGATGAGTTTGGCGAGGAATTCGCCGGAAAGGGGTTCTGGGGTCATCTCAGACAATTAGCCCTGCCAATCCTCATAATGGCAATATATTATGTCGGTAAGGGGAGAATGTGGCTGTGGTTCATTATTGTACCTATAATAGCAGTGGCATTCCTCTACCAGGTCAAGGGTTGGGTCATCATACCTTGCCTTTCGGGTATCATGCTAAGGCTGTATACGGGAAAGACCAGACTCACGCTGAGTGTTATGCTATATGTCATCATTGGGGCACTGCTGATTTTTGCCGCTTCTTATGTCCTGGCGTTGACTGTGGGTGAAGACAAAGAGCTGGGCGAGGATGTGATATTCTTTATCTTCAGGAATATTGTCCACTATCTGACAAGCGGTGTTTTGGGTCTGAGCGTGGATATGCAGAACGGTTTTCCTGATGTTGGCGGCTTTGAAATGCTTGTTTCCCAGGTTGTTAACCTCTTTAATGTGGTAACCGGTAATGACGATCTCATTATACCCCTGAATGAACTGTACTACAATACAGGCTTTAATTTAACAAATGTCAGGAGTTTCTTCGGTACAATATATATAAATACCGGTTATCTTTCATTTACTCTTCTGGTCCTGTTCATAAGTACCTGTATGTACCTTCTGAAAATTGCAACCCTGAAGTGTGGCAATCTGTTCATGTATACAATATATTTCTTTGAGTGCGGGCTGTTGTTCATGGGATGGTTCGACTACTATTTTGCGAGTCTTACGGCACTTGAACTGCCGTGCATAATACTTGTCTTCTGGTTTATTGTCTATATTCTCCCGGGTCGGCGTGCTGGGAACAAGTCCGCCCAAACTGTAATGTCAGCATGAAAGGTTTCATCCATAAATACCGCCATCTTCTGGAGAACTTCTTCTCCCTCTCGATACTTAATGGGCTGAATGTGCTGTTGCCTCTGGTGACGTTGCCGTATATCATTAGTGTGGTTGGCATGCAAGGCTATGGTGCATACTCATATATATATGTTATAATACAATATATAATACTTTTCTGCACGTACGGATTTAACTTTTCTGCCACGAAGATGATTTCGCAGTGTCGCGATGACAAGGCAGCGGTGTCGCGCATATACAATGCCGTTACGACCAGCAAGGCGCTTATTGCAGTTGCCCTTCTTGCCGCCATGCTGCCTTTCTCCCGCTGGTTGCTGAAAGATTCCAGCGGTACATTGATGCTTGTGTATGGTCTTGGTATGGTTGCAGGCGATATCCTCACGCCTGTATGGCTCTTTCAGGGAATGGAGAAAATGAAGTACATGACAATAGTCAATGCGTCGTCAAAGATACTTTTTACTCTCCTTATATTTGTCCTGGTGCGGCGCAGCGAGGACTATGAACTGCTTATCCTTTTCAACTCTTTTGGGTATATCCTTGCTGCTATTCTCAGCCTGCTACTTGTCCGCCGGCAGTTTGGTCTTAGGTTAGGAATGCCAAGGATGGCCGATGTCAAGGAGCAACTTAAGGAAGGCAGTGCTGTCTTCGCCTCTACTTTCGGCATGAACCTATACCGCAATGCAAATGTGTTCATCCTTAAGCAGTTTGCCGGCGATGAGGTTGTAGGTGTCTATTCTGCAGTAGAAAAGGTCATCAAAGGATTCCAGTCGCTGATATCGCCTGCGGCTCAGGCGCTCTTTCCTCATCTGAGCCTGCGATTTAAGGGACAGTCGGTAGAGCACAACGTGCGTCTTTTGCGCAGGATCGCGTTTCCGTTCACTGCATTTGTGCTTGCCGTATCTGTGTGTGTATATTTCTTTGCCCCGCTAATCTCCTCGATATTGTGCGGCGAGGAACATGAGGCATGTGTGCCGCTTATGCGCATAATGGTGCCTGTAATCCTTTTCGGAGAGATAAACTACCTTACAGGCATAGTAGGACTCATAAATATGAACGGGCAGAAACAATTTTTTGCCTCAGTCTTTGTGACGGGCGTTTTCAGTGTTATCTTTGTATTGATGACCGCGGGCCGTTATGGCGCAGGCGCTGCGGCCTGGGCAATGTCCTTGTCCGAAGTGCTGTTGTTCTGTCTGTGCCTTTTTAGTCTATACCGAATAAATGAACACAAATGACAGCAATTATAATACTTAACTGGAATGGTGCTGACGATACGTTGGCTTGCTTGGAATCATTGGCAGCAGCCGCTGGCGAATTTGTTGTGTATGTAGTGGACAACGGCTCTGCCGACGACTCTGTCTCCCGTATCCAATCATGGATTGACGAGCACAGAGAAGTGGATGTCCGCTTGGTTTCACTGGACAGGAACTATGGCTTTGCAAAGGGAAACAATATGGGGTTGAAGGCAGCAAGTAAATTGGCTCCGGATAACTATCTGCTCCTCAATAATGATACAGAAGTAACCCCGGATTTTCTTGTGCGTTTACAGGAGTTCTCGGCGCGTCATCCACAATATCGTGTATTGACGCCAAAGATAAATTACTATTACGACAAACAGAAAATATGGAATTGCGGCGGTAGACTCTTCTTCGGGTTCCGTAAATATTTTTATGCCGGATGTCCCGACTCAGCAGTCAAGGAGAATGGGCATATTGACATCTCGTTTGTAACGGGCTGTGCACTATTCTTCTATCCCGAACTGTTGAATGAGCACGGACATCTGCTCACAGAGCGCTTTTTCTTCGGTGAGGAGGATTTTGAATTCTCTATGCGTATGCAGAAGGGCAATATCCGTGTGGCATGTGTCCTTGATTCTCTTATATATCATAAGGTTGGTGCTTCGGGAAAAAGGATGCACCGTCCCGGAAAACTTTATCTGCACTATCTGAACCGTTTTATAGATGTGCGTCTGCACAAACCTGCGCTTTTCTATACATTTTGGAAAATTCTGAATCTGCCTTTATGCCTGCGCCATTTTTACATGGTAAACAATTCGCTTGGATTGGCGTGGAGAATGATGGGTCGATTACTTGCCGATGCGGCGAGAAAAGACCGGGTTACCCGTGATGATTTTGAATCCTTAGTAATAAGAAATGATTATTTCAAGAATATATGAAAAAGGAGATTTGGGGATTTAATCCTCCACCAATAGGGGGAATTTCTATCTATTGCAAACGCCTGACAGATAAACTGCACGCCAAGGATTGCGGCATTGTTATGCGTGACTTTGCCTGCTCCGGGAGCGGTTGCGACTATATTGTGGATGTGAGGTTCAAGTTGCTTGAGTTCCTTAAATTGATTTTCGTCTCTAAAAAACTTATACACGCTCAATTTACCAATTTCTATTTGTTGATGATGCTTTACCTATGCGGGTGGCGTCATAAGATAGTGCTTACCTTGCATAATCGCCGATTGATACTTTTGAGCGGATGGAAACGATGGGTTGTGAACCACCTGTTTAAACGCGTTGAATATGTGATATACAACGATCCCACATATACGCCTCTTTTGCAGGAAAAATTCGATATCGATGATTCGAAAATAGTAATTCTCTCAGCTTATATATCTCCGGGTAATGATGAAATGAAAGGGTTGACTTCCGATATCACATCATTCTTGTCCCAGCACGAATATACAGTTTCGGCCAATGCGCACCGCGTGATACAGAATGTCTATGGCGACCTGTACGGAATAGACCAACTTATTTACATGATGGACAGGTTGGTCAACGAGAAAGGATTGGATGTTGGATTGGTGTTCTGTATCTCTGAAATATTCAATCATGAATACTATAATGAGTGTTGTGCAAGAATAAAGGAACTGGGTCTTGAATGTAATTTCCATTTTGTGATACAGTCACAGGTCAATGGTTTTGAGGTGTGGGCGGCTACCGACTTGTTTCTGCGTCCGACTATGTCCGATATGGAAGGAGTGTCAGTAAAAGAGGCGCTGCAATTCGGCACACCTGTAGTTGCCAGTGATGTGTGCATAAGACCCAAGGAGGCGGTGCTGTATAGAACAGGTGATGCTGAAGACCTGTTTGAGAAAGTATATCCTTTGCTGCAGCGTAAATCACGTGTTACATATAACCCAGAAGTGATAGTAGAGGATGAAATCCTGCGAATATATTCATTGTTCAGTTGATGTTTGTTCTTATGTCTTTGTCTAGATATTATCATACAGTAAAATATCTGAAATCGGAACAGATTTTTTTCCAGATATTCTACAAGTTGTCTGCTCGCCTTCGTCGTTTATTTGGACTTCGGGAGAAATATGTTTTGTATAAGCACGGAAATGATATAAAATTCCTCCCTTTCCCTGAAAAAAGAGAGTCATATAAAGGTGATGCGACTTTTGAATTTTTGAATCTTTCTCATAGATTCAGTGGCGCGTGGGACGATCGTTCGTTGGGTGACCTGTGGCGTTATAATCTCAATTATATGGATTTTATACTGCAACCAGGCCTGGATATGCATGATGCGATGTCATGGATTGAGGATTTTATAGATGCAGTGCCAAGGAATGCGATTGCGTCCGACCCCTATCCCATTTCCTTGCGGGGAATCAACTGGATTAAATTCTTGTCAAAGAATCGGCTCGACATCCCTACGGAACAACTCGTCAAAATCGACACTTTCCTATATTCGCAATATCGTGTCTTATGCAAGCGTACAGAACGCCATTTGCTTGCAAACCACTATTTGGAGAATGGCTTTTCATTGTTGTTCGCGGCTGTATATTTTCATGATCCTACCTTTTGGAAAAAGGCAAAATATATAGTTGAAAGTCAGTTGAAAGAACAAATCATGAATGATGGCGCTCACTATGAGTTGAGCCCGATGTATCATTGTATTATTCTTGAACGTGTTATTGATTGTTGCAATCTTTTGCATTGCGTTGATGACACTCTTTTTGATGGCCTAACCGGACTAAGAACTGCTCTTTGCGAAAAAGCCTCTCTGATGTTGGCCTGGCTCGATGCTATTGTTACCAAAGATGGTAGTATCCCGTTGTTGAACGATTCTGCCAATGGTGTAGCCCTGTCACCGGCAGCTCTTCGTGAATACGCGGCGCGTTTAGGTCTGAAATGGGACAAGGGCATTTTGGGTGATAGTGGCTATCGGCATGTTGTATCTTCTCATTATGAGGCAATACTTGATATGGCACCACTTGGCGCATCGTATAATTTGGGGCACGCTCATGCTGATAGCTCTACATTTCTGTTATGGGTAAACGGGAGCGAATTGATTGTGGATACCGGTACATCAACTTATAATTCCGGCAAGCAAAGGGATTATGAGCGTTCTACACGCGCACACAATACTGTGGTTGTTGATGATGAAAACTCGTCAAACGTGTGGGGGGCTTTCCGTTGTGCCCAGCGTGCAAGAACAATTATAAAGAAAGATGGTCCGGCTGTATTTGCCATAGAACATGATGGTTACCTCTCTAAAGGTATGAACTGCAACCGTTGTTTTGTGTGTAATGAAAACTCGTTTGAAATAGAGGATAGTGTCTTGGGAAAGAATAAATTCAGAGTAGAGGCTTTTTTCCATTTGTCACCCGATGTGCAGGTGGTGAGTGTAGAAGATAACCGTGTGGTTACAGACAGGGCCGTATTTAGCTTTGAAGGACATCACTCATTGTACTTGTCATGTGTTGATGTTGCAACTGAATATAATTTGTTGAGTCTGTCACAATGTATTCAGGTTTGTTTTACAGATAAATTGCATACAACAATCAATGGATTTGGGGCTATTCCTGGAAATTGATTTTGCAATCAAATGATATTTAATCGTATTTTAGAGCCGTCGGTAAAGTAAAATGATTATTTTTGTAGGTGTAAGCATTATATATTATGAAACAGATTATACAGGATTTGAAGTCGGGTAAAACCATTTTGGAGGAAGTTCCGGTTCCTAATGTAAAGGCTGGTTGCGTGCTTGTCAGGACAACTCGTACTCTGGTGTCTCTTGGTACTGAACGCATGTTAGTGGAATTTGGTAAGGCAAATCTTATAGACAAGGCTCGTCAACAGCCCGATAAGGTAAAACAGGTTTTGGATAAACTGAAAACTGACGGTATATTGCCTACATTGGAGGCAGTGTTCAATAAATTAGGTCAGCCCCTCCCTTTAGGCTATTGCAATGTCGGACGTGTAATAGCTGTTGGCAAGGGTGTTACAGAATTTGTTGTAGGTGACCGAGTTGCATCAAATGGTAATCATGCCGAATATGTGTGCGTACCAAAGAATCTTGTGGCAAAGGTGCCAGATGATGTAAGCGATGAAGAAGCTGCTTTTACGGTTATTGGTTCTATCGGCCTGGAGGGAATCCGTTTGTTCAAGCCTGAATTGGGAGAAACAGTAGTCGTGACAGGCCTGGGCTTGATTGGATTGGTTGTTTGTCAATTGTTGCTGGCCAATGGATGTCGTGTAATCGGTATCGATTTTGACCAGCAAAAAGTAGACATAGCCAATGCAAAAGGTGTCCTGGCAATAAATCCCGCTAATGGCATCGACCCTGTGAAATATGTGGCAGAGGTGACAAATAATGTCGGCGCCGATGGAGTTATAATTACAGCTTCGGCAAAAACAGATGATATAATGCATCAGGCTTGTGAAATGTCCCGTAAACGTGGACGTATAATCCTTGTTGGTGTTGTAGGTCTTAATCTGCGTCGTGACGATTTCTATAAAAAGGAGCTTACATTCCAGGTTTCTTGTTCATATGGTGCAGGACGTTACGATGAAGATTATGAGAACAAGGGACACGACTATCCGTTGCCGTATGTGCGTTGGACAGAGAAACGTAACTTTGAGACAATTCTGCATGCTATCTCAATGGGTGGGCTTGATGTGAAATCGCTTATTACAGAAGAAGTGGAACTTCAGGATTATATTGATATATATGGAGATATGCGTAAGCGTGGCTCTATTGCATCGATTCTTAAATTCCCCGAGGAGAGCAAGATTGAACGTGTCATTCCGATCGAAGGCTCTAAGTTTAAACCGGGTAATGGCAAAATTGGAATTATTGGTGCCGGTAATTATACATCGAGCACCGTTATACCGGCTCTAAAAGCAGCAAAAGCAAATATTAAATATATTGCCAGTGCAGGAGGCCTTAATGCAAAGATACTGGCTAAAAAAGTTGGCGCAGAATGTGCTACATCTGATTATCATGAGATTCTAAATGATAAAGAGGTAGATATGGTAATTGTTACTACGCGTCATAATATGCATGCAAGGATGGTAATTGAAGCATTGCGCGCAGGAAAGAGCGTTTTTGTAGAGAAACCTTTATGCCTGAACAAGAGTGAGCTTGAAGAAATAAAGGACGTATACAAGTCGGTTCCTGAAGGCGTGACGCTTACTGTCGGTTTCAATCGTCGTTTTTCGCCATTTGCAACCAAATTGAAGCAGCTTGTCGGTGATGGTCCAAAGAATATTGTGGCTACAATGAATGCCGGTTTTATTCCTTCTGATATGTGGGTGCATGATTTGGCTGTCGGTGGCGGACGTATAATCGGCGAAGCATGCCATTTCATTGATCTCTGTTCATATATCGCAGGCAGTCGTGTAACGGCTGTGTGTATGAATGCGATGGGTGTTAACCCTGAAGAAAATACAGATAACGCAACAATTATGCTACGCTATGAAAATGGTACAAATGCTGTTATCAACTATTTTGCCAACGGCTCAAAATCATATGCAAAAGAACGAGTTGAGGTATACTCGCAAGAGCGTGTGCTTGTCCTGGACAATTGGCGTAAGTTGCAAGGATTTGGAGTGAAAGGTTTTTCCAAAAAGTCGGCAGCTATGGATAAGGGACATAAGAACGAGTTTATGCTTCTTAATGAGCGTATGCTTAAAGGTGGTGATGCGCTGATTCCGTTTGACAGCCTTGTTAATACTACATTGGCTTCTTTTGCTGCGATTGATTCTTTGAAAGAAGGCAAGTGGATTGAGATTCGATAATATTTGTATAAAACCAATGTGTTTTGGCAAGGAGTTTACTTCTTGCCAAAATTGTTTTGTTATATTCTATATATGACAAACGCAAGAACCAATTATATTGACTTGCCTACAACATCATCTTCATCCTGTGCTATATGGTAAAAAGCGCAAGCAAAGGGCATAATGCCATTTTAATATTTCTTTAGGGATATACGTGTCTTCTCCGAACTCAACACCAAAGAACTTCTGTTTAGTTCTTCTACAGCAAACGTGTTGTACAACTCGTACAGGCCAAATTTTTCAAGTTCTGATAATGGGGCCTGCTTGCCGTTCCTGTCGAGGTAGATGCGGAAATCTGTCATATATATCGAGTCGTTCTCGTGAGTGAAATATGCAATATAATTCTCTTTTGACTGTCCTGTAGGGGTTTCTGGTGATGTATATGAAACGAGAACAAGTTCTCTTTGGAATGAGTAGTAGGTATCGCCATTGCAATATGTGATGTCGCCCGTCTCTTTATTCTCGATAGTTGACACTTGCCAAAAACCATCCAAATCTCCATGTATTTGGTAGCTTTCGCATGATGATATCAAAATAATGATAACCAGTGCTAACGATTTGTATATTTGTCTTTTCATTTTTTTTATTTATTGCTTAACCATCCCTCTTTGCAAATGGATAGCATACCTCCAAAATTATTGCCTATAAGACGGCTATGGTCATAGGCGATAGCTCCTGTGAATTTCCACCCCTTCCACTTTTGGGGTGTAAAGGTGATTTCTCCCATTATGCTCAACTGCGAGAGGGGGTCGGGTAGCGGGTCTTCGTATGACCCCCAGTGTCTGGTCCATGAACCCATTACACGATAATGTATAGTCTCGCATGGTGTGCCGTCAAATCCAATATGGTGTGATTGTATGCGTGAGTATGGCATGGTCATGTTTGATTCCTTGTTGTACAATGGTGACAATGTATGCGGATTGCACATGGCCATTCCCCAGTGTTGCCACGACTGGTAGTAACTGTGTGTGTAATACCAGTCCTTGCCGCCTGCCTGTCCCATCATGTCGCCCGAAGGGTTCTGGAGGATTGGCCCGCTCTGGTCACGCGAGGTTATGAACTCATACACAACGGTGCTGATAATCCTGTTCTTTGGCACAACAAGTTCCATACCTATCAGGAAGTCTCTCCATGGAAGGTAAGTTATCATCTGTTTTTTGCCGTCTCGGTTGTAGTGGTAGTCAAACCCAAACATTCCCGAATGGTCCTCGAAGTAATGCTCATAGTATGCTTTAACCTTCCATCCGCATTTTCTGTAGTCAAATGCAAGGTGCCAACTGCCAAAGACATTGCCGTTTATGTTGGTTTGGTCCATTTCTGTGGATTTGCTGCCTCCTGCCATTGGGATGAACGCTTTCAGATACTCCTCGTATGTGTGCGGCAAGTCATGGATTATGACGTCTCCACCGGTTCTCTTTTCCCATACCCGTCCGCCGAACTGGGTGTACATCTCCAATCCCATCTCCACAGCAAAGGGAAACCTTTCCTGTTTTCCAATCTTTATGAATGCGCTCTTCTCATGGAAAAGCACTTTGTCGGTGTACCTGCTTTGGAGTGGAGCATTGCTCATGTGTTCTCTTTGGAAAGCTCCATCCGTTTGCCAACCATAACTCAAATGACCTTTTACATGCAACCAGCTGTTGAACAACCATTTTGCTGTTGTGTACTCGTTTATCCCAAACCTTATTTGCGGAATTGGTCGTGCATTAGGAGAAAAGGTTAGACCGCCACCGCTCAGTGTACAGTGCTTGTTCTCGCTCCATCGTTCTTTACTGCCGAAACTCAGTTCCCAACAGTTGTATTTGATGTCTGCGTAAAGCTGCTGCACATAGAATGGCGAATAGTGGTTCCACGCACCGGCCAGTTCAATTCCATATGCCCATGTGAATCCCTTTTTCTCTTCAAAATCACGGAATATCCCGGCGCTGAGATACGCACTATTGCTTTCCAATGAGGATAAACCATGCCTGTTGCTTGCAATCCAAAATGGCGAATGTTCCCCTTTGGATATAATTGCATTTGCTTGAATTTCGTATCTTATTTTCCCAAATTCATCTTTTTGTGCTTTGGCCGGCAATACTGACAGTAACATAAAAAGTATGAATATCCTGGAATAGTTCATTCTGTAGGTCTGTTTTTTGTTTACGGCAAATATAGGTCATTAATTTGTATATTAAATTATGACGTCCTTTTTTTTTTAATATAATGTTTATACCTTTGCAAGTCATTAGAAACCTGCTCCTCTATTTTGGGCGTTCAATGTGTTAAAGTATAATCGCATTAATGAAAGTACTCATAGTCTCATTTTATTATGAACCGGAATTGGGCGCTGCTCCAAGTCGTATAACAAACCTTGCGAAGGGCTTGAAGGCTATGGGTGTTGATGTCGATGTCCTGACATGTCTGCCTAACTATCCCAAAGGACGTGTCTTCGACGGTTATCGCAGGCGCTTCTCCATGAAAGAGACTATTGACGGCATAAAGGTGTACCGCTATTGGACTTATGCTACCGTCTCCAAGAATCCGTTCAAACGTGTCCTTGCAATGACTTCGTATGCAATGACCATGTGGTCTTTTGCATTCAAATGCAAACTCATAAAGAGTTATGACAGGATAATAGTGCAGTCTCCTCCAATTATGGTATCAGCATCAGCAATGCTGCTCTTCAAGAAACTGTATGGCAAGAAGGTGGTGCTTAATGTGTCGGACCTGTGGCCCGGTTCAGCAGTGGAACTGGGTTTCGTTCGAGAGGGCAGTCTTTCGTTCAAGGTACTTAGTCGTCTGGAACGTTTTATATACAAGAATGCCCATTCTGTCATGGGGCAGTCCCGGGAGATTGTAGAACATGTAGAGAATATGTTCCCGGGAAAGAGAACATTCCTATATCGTAATCTGCAACCTGTGGAGAATGGCTGTTTGCAGCCACGAGAGCGCTCTCCACGTCTGAAAATTGTGTATGCAGGTCTTTTTGGTGTTGCTCAAGGGGTATTGCCGTTGCTCAAGTCGATAGATTTCGTTGCGCTCGGTGTTGAGATGCATCTCTATGGTGGCGGTAACCAGACCGATGAAATTCTTGAATACATAAAGGATGGTGACAAGAATATATGCTATCATGGATATGTATCGAAACAGAAGATTAATGAGGAACTGAAGAAGTATGATCTCTCCATAATACCTCTTGCCGCATCAATCCATGGCGCAGTCCCTTCCAAGATATTCGATCTGTTGCCCACCGGCGTCCCCATCCTTTTCAGTGGTGTTGGTGAGGGCGCACGTATAGTTGAGGAGTGGGGATTCGGACTTGTTTCTCCCTATGGCGACTATAAGGCACTTGAGGAGAATATTAAGACATTCAAGGATATGTCTGCAAGTGAATACACGGTATTCTCAGATAACTGCATAAAGGCATCGCGTGACACATTCTCGTTCTCAAAGCAACTGGAATGCTTTACCACATTCCTTGAGGCATGAGTTGTTGTGTCATTCTTCTACCTCGCACCCGGTGAACATGAAATCCTTTTCGGCCACATCCTTCGGGAAGGTATAGTATGTCATCTCTGCCATTGAGCGTATCTCGCCGTCATATCTAATCTCGGCTTCAATGAATACGAACATGCGTTTTACCTCCTTCACCCGTCCGCGTATTTCAATACTTACGTTCTCTCCGGTGGGTATCGGTTTCTTGTATTTTATATTCAATGTGGTTGTCATGCCCGAAGTCTGGAATTTCCGTGCGATTATCCAACCGCCAATCTCGTCCATCAGTGTCGCCTGAATACCGCCGTGCAACGTGTCGAGCCAACCTTGGTAGTTGTCCCCGGGTGTCCATATCGAGACAATGTCGTCACCATCTTCATAGAACTCCATCTTCAGTCCGCAAGGGTTTGACGGTGCGCAGGCAAAACAGTTGTAACCTTTGTCGGTGAGGTCAATCCAAGGATTCTTTATCTTCTTCATAATGTGTGGTATTTTTGACGTTTTCTTAATTGCTGCAAAGATACACCATTTTGCTGTTATGTGCCGGCATTTAGGCTTTATTAATGAAAAATGTCTGTTTTTTGAAAAATATTGTCAAACTTTTCACTACCTTCGTTGCCAACAAAAAAATGAAAATATGAAAAAGATATTTCTTACATTGGTATTGGCAATAATTGCCATTGTGGGCGTGAATGCCCAGTTGCTTTACAGAATTTCAGGAGGCGGTCTTGAGAAACCGTCATATATAGTAGGTACTTATCATCTTGCTCCGGCTTCGTTTGCCGATTCCATACCCGGTGCTCAGGCTGCGCTCAATGAGGTTGAGCAGGTGTGCGGTGAGGTAGATATGGCCGAAATGCAATCCATGACCGGAATGCAGAAGGTTATGTCTGCGATGATGTTGCCCGACGGAAAGTCGCTTTCCGACATCCTCACCGCCGAGGAGATGGACAAACTCAATGCCTTTATGATGGAGACACTTGGTGCCGACCTCAACAACCCCATGGTTGCTGCACAGTTGGGCAAGATGACCCCTACGGCAATAAGCACCCAATTGCAGATGGTGCAGTATATGAAGATGACTCCCGGTTTTGACCCTACTGCAATGATTGACAGTTATTTCCAGGTCAAGGCTAACGAGGCCGGCAAGTCCGTGATTGGTTTTGAGACTGTAGATTTCCAGATTTCAGTTCTTTATACCGGTACTTCAATAGAGCGTCAGAAAGAACAACTTATCTGTATGCTTGACAATCAGGAGTATAATCTCATGATAATGAAGAACCTTACAGAGGCGTACTTCTCGCAGAACCTTGAGAAGGTGCTCGAGGTCACCGAGGAAAAACTCGGCAACAGTTGCGACAGCACCCCCGAGGAAGATGAGGCACTTATTTATGGTCGCAATGCAACATGGGTCGAGAAAATGCCCGCAATCATAGGCGAAAAACCTACTCTTTTTGTTGTAGGTGCAGCCCACCTGCCCGGCGAGCGTGGCGTACTTGAACTCTTGAAACAAAAGGGATATACTATAGAAGGTGTAAAATAAAAATATAATTGACCCTCAAAATTTCCGGTGAACCATTTTTTTTAGAGTAGCGGCTCACCAGCAAAAAAATAGGGGAAAGTTTAAACTTTCCCCTATATCATGTTCGTGATTCCGAAGCGATTCGAACGCTTGACCCACGCCTTAGAAGGGCGTTGCTCTATCCAGCTGAGCTACGGAACCGACCTTTATGTGAGGAAATGTGCATGTGACTCATTTCCGTGTGCAAAGATAGTGTGTTTATCTTCTCGCACCAAAGATTTCTTTGCTTTTTTTGATGTTCGGTTCCAAGAACTGTGCCAAGTTTCAATAATGGGTATGCTTCTGCCGTTATGGTTCAATCTCTTCAATAAGTCTCTTGAGTGACGGGACAACAATCTCCTTGCGGTGGAGTTCTATGTAACCTGCGTCCTGCAATTCGTTGAGCGCCTTTGATACGTTCAGGCGTGTCTCGCACAGTATGCTTGCCAGGCGCTCCATCTTTATCTGTACGCTTTTACGCCCGTTTATGCTGTTGCAACGCATGCCTATGAACTGCACAATTCGTCCCTTTATGCTTCGTGGGGTGTAGTTCCATATGGCGTAACTCTGCATTTGCGCCCTGCGACTTATTAGGTTGAGCAGGTTTATTGTAAAGATTTCATACTTCGTGAATTCGCTGAAGAGATATTGCTTGTCAATGACCAGTATGGTGCACTCTCCTTTTGCGGTATATTGGCGTTTGAAGGTGGTGTCTTGGCCAAAGAGGGAATATGGTTCAATGGCGTACGGGGCACATATGTCTTCTGTCAATGAGTATGTCCCATCGGGTGCGTCGACTCTTGACATGGCTTCGCCGTTTGTGAGAATAACAAATTTGTCGCACCTCTCTCCGAGTTTGCATATCGTTTCGCCGTCGGCCAACTTGTGGAAGTCGAATGCTACTTTGTCAAGTATTGATGTTATTTCGTCCTTGCTCATACCCTGGAAGTATGGCAGGCGCAGAAGGCTTTCGTACATTATTGATATTTATTTTATTTAAAAAACTTCTAAAGTTATAACTATTATCATGTGGAAATAGTGTGTGTGCTGTCACGCTTTTTTGTTTTTTTAACCAAATGGTGCTCCCGATTCTTTGGCCGTGATACCATGCTGGTCTCTTTGCTTGAATGTAAATATAGTCCATCCCATACTGCTTTGACTATATTTTTTATAAAAAGTAACATGCTTTTAGAAAATATTCCATAAATTAGCAACGTATAAGCATGGAAAGTGGAATTTTAACTCTGTGCCGTGGTTTGAAACCAATTAATTAATAACTGCATAATATGAAAAAGAGACATTTATTATCATTTGCCGTTGCTCTGTTTGCTACAGGTGTAATGGCCCAGAGTGTGCCTACTCACGAGAAGTATGTGAATGACGGCGTGCCTGCAGACATTGTCAAGGCTCTTGATACTTGGGAACCCGGCAAACCTTGGAATGGCGACGGAACCTATGTTGACGAGAACTTCTGGATTTCGCGTGTGCCTTTGAAGAACCGTTTCCGTCCGGGTGACCAGGCGAACGACGCTCTGGATGACACTAACAACAAGAAATTCTGCTGGATGGCTCCTACCGGTGAAATGACAAAGAAGTGGGGTGCTCTGCCACGCTACAACTTTGACGGTGACAACTTCAACATGTGGCAGTATGTGGATATCCATTCCAACTGGACTAACGGCTTCTGGCGTGTGCCCGGTGCATTCAATGATGTTGCGCACAAGAACGGTGTAAAGACCGGTTGTACATATTTTATCGATTGGGGTATGGGTGTTTATCCATCTGAAGACCCAGGAAAAACTTTATATGAACTTGCTGCCCCTCTTGCTAAGGCAAACCAGCATGGGGACAAATACAAGTATTCACGTAAACTTGTACAGTTCCTTAAATATTATGGTATCGATGGTTTGTGTTTTAATCCCGAAGGATATTGGGATGAGGACGTGTACAGTATTGTAATACCATTCTTGGCTGAATGCCATAGTATTGCGGATGAGTTAAACCATCCATTCCATGTTGACTGGTATGCTTTTGTTATGAACGACGGTTATCTCGATGATAATGGTTGTAAACTAAATTCTGAAAATCAGAATTGGTTTCATCATACAGCAACAGGTCAGCCTGTAACAGATGTCTTCTTCCTTAACTATAACTGGACCGAAAGTGGTTTGGAGGAGAGTGCCGCAACTGCCCAGAGTCTTGGTCGTTCTACATTTGATGTGTATGCGGGTTTTGATATGCAGGGACGCGGCTATGGTAAATATGGCAATGCCGGCTGGAGCGCTCTCATGCGTCAGCCTGTAAGTATTGTTGTCTGGGGTGCTCACGACCGCAATGCTCTCTACATCTCTTCAACCGAAGGCGGGCAGAGTGACTATGCCGTGCAGAACGAGTACCAGAAGAAACAGGAAATGTTGTTTTCGGGTGGTAACCGCAATGTCCTCAAAATGCCATCTTTGACCGATGACAATATCGGTTCGTCATACAGTGACCTTGGTAAATGGCACGGATATGCAACTGCGGTTATCGAGCGCTCTGCACTCTATGAACTTCCTTTCGTTACACGCTTTAACTTGGGTAACGGGCGTTTCTTCAACAAGGAGGGTGTGACTACATGGAACCACAAGTGGTATAATTATGGTATGCAGGATATGCTTCCTACATGGCGCTGGTGGGTCGACAACGGCGACGGCAAGAGTGTTCCTGCCGACGCAGTCGGGCTCGATTTTACATATGACGACGCGTGGTTCGCCGGTTCATGTCTCAAGATTCATGGTGCTACAAAGCGTTCCGATGTCCGCTTGTTCGCGACCAAATGGAATGTCGCTTCAGCCGATGATGAGTTCCGCCTTGTCTTCAAGCCAAAGGGCGCAGCGTCGAACCTTGAACTTATGGTAGCCAAGGAGAATGGCGAGAGTAGTTTTGTGTATATCCCTGTTGCCGGTGATTTTAAACCCGGTGAGTGGAATGAGGTCGTTATAAAGGCTTCAGAGGCCGGTCTTGTTGCCGGTGATGTAATAGGTTGCGTAGGTCTTTCGGTAAAGAATACAAATGCAGCGTATGAACTTCTTCTTGGCGAGTTCGCATTTGTTCCCGCCGGTTTCAACGAGCAACCGAAGACTCCGTCCATTACCTATGCCGAGGTTATGAAGCGCTACTATAACCGTGCCGATATAAAGGTCGTGTTCAATATGCCTACACCGGCTACACGCCCGGCTGAGTACGAGGGTTGCCCTGTATACAACGAGGAGGTGGGTGCCTGGTACTATGAGATTTATGTTAAGCAGGGCGATGTTGAGACCCTTTTGACAACAACTACTTCTTGGGCTGCTTATGTGGTTGACGCCACTCTTATCCCTCAGGTGGAGACGTTGCAGATTGGTGTGCGTGCCGTAGGCAAGGATGGCCGTGCAATGAGTGACATTGTTTGGACCGACGAAATAAATGAACCCTTGACAATGATTGAGACTCTTACGGTTGACAAGGATGTCATCAAACCGAACGAGGAGTTTACAATCGGTTTCGAGGACCCGAACCATCCTGCTTCAGACATAAAGATATACAATGCTTTGACAAGTGAACTGGTTGCCAGCGCAAGCAATACTCTTGCAATGAAGACTGCGCTTCCTGCTGTGGGCAGTTACGACGTTGAGGTTGTTACTGATGGCGTCAAAGTCATGAACCGTTCACTTATCCTTGTCACTCCCGAGGAGACCGGTCGCTTGCCGCAGATTGGCAACATAACATCCGATGTTACTGAGGTAGAAAAGGGTAAAGATGTGAATTTTGCTGCCGACATTGTAACCGGTACCGAATACAACGGTTCTCTTTGTACGGTGTCAAGGTCGCTTTATATGAGCGAACCTTACCAGTTCACTGTTGATGCGGCAATCATGAGCGAATATACAAACACTTCATTTGCTCTCTGGTTCAAAGTCGAGAAGTTCGAACATGCTTCTTTGGGAACATTGCTTATGACAAAGGTGAACCGCAATCATGCAGCATATACCGGTTCATGGACAGATAATGTTTGGGGTGAGATGTGGACTGCTATCCGTCCCGAGGGGTATGCTGCCAAGAACAATATTGGTCGCGATAATGCTCCTAATGAGTTGTCACTTTGTACTGACGCTCCGGCTGCCGGAACTCCGAACTATGAGCATAATAATGACGTTGATATCCTTTCCGATGGTTACAGTCTGATGCCGGGTGTATGGTATCATGTTTGCGCAGTAAAATCAGGCAAGAATTTGAAACTATATCTCAATGGTAAGTTGATTGCGAGTGGAACATCGCGTGGTAGAGGACCGTATAATTGGATGAACGGTGCCAAGTTCTATGTCGGCGGCTCAATGACCAATCTGGCAAGTTTGACAGGTTGGGTCGATGAGGTTCAGATATGGAGCAAGGCGCTTTCTGCAACCGAAGTCCAGGAGGCGATGAAGGGTTATACTACTGCTCCTGCAAACCTTGAGGGTTACTTTACATTCGAAGAGCAGAAGACCGACAGCGAGGGTTATATCTACTTCCCGAATACCGGAAAGAATGCGTCAGCTGTCCCCGGTGGTTATATGACAACAGGTAAGGAGGAGAACGGCAGGACAACCGATTATAAGCAGAACCAGTTGACAACAGCTCTCGGTGTTCCAATGCTGACCGGCAGTTATCCCATTACCTATGAGTCTTCAAAATGGATGGTTGAGGGTGCGCGCCTTAATGCTTCTACCTCAACTACTGCGAATGCTACATACACCGGTGCTGCAGGCAAATATCCTGTTACTTTGGTTGCAACAAACTCTTGGGGCTCTGTTTCCAAGACTGTAAGTGACTACATTGTGGTTACGTCAATAGAGGATGTTGCCGGCGAAGGCGGTTACATGGTATATCCGAATCCTTTCGAGGGCACAGCAAACGTGTTGTTTGCCGAGGATGGCCTCTTTGAGGTTGCAGTATTTGCGGCTGACGGCAAACTTGTTGGCAACAATGCTTTCGATGTGCGTGCCGGTGAGGTTCGTGAGATTTCGATTGCTGACATGGCCGACGGAGTTTATGTAGTTGTTATCCTCAAGGAGGGTAAGGCTATACGCTCATTCAAAATTGTCAAGTAAGCAGTGCTTCTATATACATATTGAGAGGAGCGGCAATTGCCGCTCCTCTCAATATGTATAAGATATAATAATGTTCGCGCGTGAGCAAAATTTAAACGCCATATTTTGTTAATGCGCCCAAGTTGCATTAACTTCGCAATCTGTTAGATGTTGTTTAATGGGAATGGCACAGTGCAAGAGTAAATATGATATTCTTGCTGTCGTGGGCCCTACGGCTTGCGGCAAGACATCTCTTGCAGTTGACCTTGCACTTTCGATAGGTGGCGCCGAGATAATAAGTGCCGACAGCCGTCAGGTATACCGCGGAATGGATATCGGAACCGGCAAGGATATTGCAGAGTATACGCGGAACGGCGTTACGGTGCCATCGCACCTCATTGATATTGCCGACGCCGGCGAGAAGTATAACCTTTTCGAGTTTCAGCGGGATTTCCTTGTCGCGTACGAGGATGTGAAGCGGCGTGGTGCTTTTCCCATTATGTGCGGCGGCAGTGGACTCTATGTGGAATCGGTGCTGAAAGGGTACCGTCTTCTCCCGGTTCCCGAGAATCCTGCCTTGAGGGCGAGGCTCGAGACGAAAACTCTTGAGGAATTGACTGCCATGCTGGCAACATACAAGCAACTGCATAATAATACCGATACCGACAGCAAGAAAAGGGCAATCCGTGCCATTGAAATTGAGGAGTATTATCTCTCCCGCCCTGTCGAGGAACGCTCTTTTCCGCAACTGAATGCCCTTGTGGTGGGCGTTTCGGTTGAGCGGGATGTGCGTCGTGAAAGAATAAGCTGCCGCTTGCGTGAGCGTCTTGAACAAGGCATGGTCGATGAGGTGCGTGCCTTGCTCAATAGCGGATTGGCTCCTGAACAACTCATATATTACGGCTTGGAATACAAGTATCTGACCCTTTACATTACAGGTGCAATGGGGTATGACGATATGGTTAAGGGGTTGGAGACGGCAATACATCAGTTTGCCAAGAGACAGATGACCTGGTTCCGCGGAATGGAGAAACGTGGTGTTGATATAAGATGGGTCGATTCCTCCCTGGAGCGCGGACAGGTGGTTGAACAAGTAAAAGCAATGCTCTATGAATGAGAAAACGAATAGGAACAGGCGCCGTTGGGGAATAATATATTCGCCCAAACTTGGTTCTCTGCGCCCAATGAAAAAGTGGAAAGAGATACGTGGGTATCTTCTTGAGAAAGGGGTGGAGTATGACTTCATACAGTCGGAGAATTTCGGTTCTGTAGAGCGTCAGGCGCGCATGTTTGCCGATAATGGCTACGAGACGGTGGTTGTTGTCGGCGGTGATGGCGTGTTGCAGGACGCAATAAACGGTATAATGTCGTCGCCCAACCGTTCATCGGTCTCTTTGGGTATTGTGCCATGTGGTATAGCGAACGATTTTGCCGCATATTGGGGAATGTCCGAAGGTGATTACAAATCGGCAATAGACAGTATAATGACCCGCAGGGTGCGTAAGATAGATGTAGGTTGTTGTATGTATGAGGCCGATGGAGAGGAGAAGAGACGCTATTTCATAAATGCTCTCAATATCGGCGTGTCGGCACGTGTCGTTGAACTTGCCAACAGAAAAGTAGCGCTTATTGCGAAGATGGCTTATAATGTCCTTGGATTTTTCTATATACTATTCAGCCGTAGCAATTTCCGTATGAAGTTTAGGTTGAACTGCCAAAAGGTTGACAAAAAGTTTATGTTACTGTGTATAGGCAATTCGCACGGATATGGAATGACACCGAGTGCAGTGCCCTATAACGGCTGGCTCGATGTTTCGGCAATTCGTCTGCCCAAATTCTTAGGCATTCTTGAAGGCATGCTCATGCTTGTGCGCCGCAAGATACTCAACTTCAAACTCGTTGAACCCTTCAGGACAACCGATATTGTCATAGAGGACGTAGGCGGTGCCAGCGTAGGTATTGATGGGCGTCCGTTCAAGCCGGAATTCCCGCTGCATGTGGTGGTGGAACCCGAGGCATTGAATCTTATTATACCGTCAAGGATAAAGAAAAATGTACGGTCATAGCATCGTTCCGCGGTTGCGGAACGTTTTTTTTACCCATTCACCGGTGGTTGGGCTCACCAGTAAAAATTAGGGGGATACTTATTGAGATAGTATATGAACAGGAATGAGAATTTTTATATTCTTCAACAAACTTACCCTTAACCTGTTATTGTATATTCTTTTTGTAGTCGTTCTATCATGTTCTTTCATCGCGTGAAAGGACATGAAAGCAAGAGTTGAAGAAAAATACAAGTAAACAATTAAGGTTGATGACTGCCGTTGAATACAAGACGAGCAAAAGCGAGTAAGAACCTCTAAACCGCATTCCTTGACAATCATACAAATCTATTTTGATTTTTGGGAATAAGGTACTGTCCCTCCCTCCCCCCCCTAGACTTTGCAGGTGAGGCGGTGGTTGCCAATCGGTGCGGAGTTCTTTTTTGCGGTGAATTGGCGGTTCACCTTGTATAAATCATGGTTCCCATTCGCCAAACTGTGACTTTTGTGGCGTTTTTCATTAATTTTTAAAAAATTACTCCTTCTTGCTTGTTGTTGATTTTAATATTTGTTATATTTGGGGAGTTGTAGAAATTTGTTTTAAAATATAAATTCGTACGAGATGAGTTATTTGCGATTCGAAAAAACGCTGATGACGAACTTGGAAGAGTCGTTGCAAAAGGAGATTCTGAGAACTAACCGCTCCGGTGCTTACCATTGCTCTACAATCGTTGACTGTAACACACGTAAGTATCATGGTTTGTTGGTTGTTCCCATCCCCGAACTCGATGACGAGAACCATGTGTTGCTGTCGTCGCTCGATGAGACTGTGGTGTTGCATGGCGCAGAGTTCAATCTGGGCTTGCACAAGTACAATGGTGACAACTTCAGTCCTCGAGGCAACAAATATATCCGTGAGTTTGCCTGGGAGCGTGTGCCGACTACAATCTATAATGTAGGCGGTGTGTGGCTTAAGAAAGAGAAAGCCTTTGTACATCACGAGAACAGAATTCTTATTCGTTACACCCTGTTGAAGGCGAACACGGCGGTTACGCTCCGCTTGCGCCCGTTCTGTGCATTCCGCAGCGTGCGTGAGTACACACACGAGAACAATATTGCCGACCGCAGTTACAAGGAAGTAGAGAACGGTATAAGCATGCGCATGTATGCCGATTATCCCGACCTTTACATGCAGTTGAACAAGAAGAACGAGTTTGTGTATCGTCCCGATTGGTACCGCGGTATCGAGTATGTTAAGGAACTTGAGCGTGGATACGACTTCAACGAGGACCTTTATGTTCCCGGTTATTTCGAGGTAAAGATGAAGGCCGGTGAGAGCATTGTCTTCTCGGGCGGTGTTTCTCCTATGACTTCGCGTACCATGAAGGCCGCCTTTGAACATGAAGAGGAAATCCGTTTCCTGCGCGATGACTTCATGAACTGTATGAAGTGTGCCGGAAACCAGTTCTTCAATGTTCAGGGTCAGCACACTTACATCCTTGCAGGTTATCCCTGGTTCAAGTGTCGTGCACGCGACCTCTTTGTGTCGTTGCCCGGTCTCACCCTTTCGCAGGGCAACGTTGCCGAGTATGAAAGGGTGATGAAGACTGCACGTATTGCCATTGAGGATTTTGTCAACGGCCGGGAAAGCGAGTGCAAGATATATGAGATGGAGCACCCCGATGTTCTCCTATGGGCAGTGTGGGCAATACAGCAGTATGCGAATGAGTGCGGCATAGAGGCTTGCCGCGACAAGTACGGCGACCTGCTTATGCTCATCTATGATTTTGTGCGCAACAACAAGCACAGCAACCTGCGCGTTACGCAGAACGGCTTGCTTGCGACAAACGGCCGCGACAAGGCTGTAACCTGGATGAACTCTACAGCAAACGGTCGCCCGGTTGTTCCGCGTACAGGATATGTGGTTGAAATCAATGCGTTGTGGTACAATGCACTCAAATTCTTTGAGGAGATGGCGGTGCTTACACGCAATGAGGAGGTACAGACTTCACTTGCACGTCTGATTCCGTTGGCAGGCAAGGCATTCACCGAAGTGTTCATCAACGAGCACGGTTACCTGTACGACTATGTCGATGGAGACTATGTCGACTGGAGTGTGCGTCCGAACATGATATTTGCGGTTGCGCTCGACCACTCTCCGCTTGATTCAAAGCAAAAGAAAAGAGTTCTCGACACGGTTACCAAGGAACTTCTTACTCCTCGCGGCTTGCGTTCTTTGTCACCAAAGAGCGTAGGTTACAATCCTAACTATGTAGGTCCTCAAATACAGCGCGACTATGCTTATCATCAGGGTACTGCATGGCCTTGGCTGGGCGGTTTCTACTACGAGGCTTATCTCAAGATATACAAGTTGAGCGGTGTCTCATTCGTTCAGCGTCAGATGATTGGGTATGAGGATGAGATTGTGCAGCATTGCGTAGGTTCAATTCCTGAGGTGTTCGACGGCAACCCGCCGTTCAAAGGACGCGGCGCAGTGGCATTTGCAATGAACGTTGCCGCAATCTTGAGGACAAGTCAGATACTAAAACAGTACGAATCAAAATTGGAGGGATAAGATATGAAAGTATTAATGTTCGGTTGGGAGTTCCCCCCTCATATCTCGGGCGGACTCGGCACTGCAAGTTACGGACTTACTAAAGGCTTCGTTCAGCAGGGCGATGTGGAGATTAAGTTTTGTATCCCCAAACCATATGGTGATGAGGACAACAGTTTCCTTAGAATAGTGGCAATGAACTCTGTGCCCATTGTGTGGAAGGATGTCAATCACGATTACGTCAATTCACGCATTGGCAAGGTAATGACTCCCGAGGAGTATTACCGTTACAGGGAGCATATATACAGCGATTTCAGTTACATGCATACCAACGACCTCGGTTGCATGGAGTTTGCAGGCGGTTATCCCGACAATCTCCACGACGAAATCAACAACTACTCTATAATAGCAGGTGTTGTAGCACGTACCGAGGAGTTTGACATCATCCACTCTCACGACTGGTTGACATACCCTGCCGGCATACATGCCAAGCAGGTATCGGGCAAAAAACTGGTAATCCATGTGCATGCTACTGATTTCGACCGCAGTCGCGGTAATGTGAACCCCACAGTCTATGCAATTGAGAAGAACGGTATGGACAATGCCGACCACATCTTCTGCGTGAGCGAGTTGACACGTCAGACTGTTATACACAAATACCATCAGCACCCCGACAAGGTGTCTACATTGCACAACGCCGTGACTCCATTGTCACAGGACATCCTTGATATTGTACCCAAGAAGATTCCCGGCGAGAAGGTTGTTACATTTCTTGGCCGTATCACAATGCAGAAGGGTCCTGAATATTTCGTCGAGGCTGCCGCGCAGGTTCTCAAAAAGACAAAGAACATCCGTTTCTGTATGGCCGGCAGCGGTGACATGATGAACGACATGATACGTCTTGTTGCCCAACGCGGTATTTCGGACCGTTTCCACTTCCCGGGTTTCATGCGCGGTCGTCAGGTATATGAATGCCTCAAGGCCAGTGATGTGTACATCATGCCATCGGTAAGTGAACCGTTCGGTATTTCACCTCTCGAGGCCATGCAGTGCGACGTTCCTTCCATCATCTCCAAGCAGTCGGGTTGTGCCGAAATTCTCGACAAGTGTATAAAGACCGACTATTGGGATATCAATGCCATGGCCGACGCAATCTACTCAATCTGCAACAACGAATCGTTGTATGAGTATCTGAAGGTTGAAGGTCGCAAGGAGGTTGACAGTATCACTTGGGAAGATGTCGCATTGAAACTGCGTAGAATGTATGAAAAAGTATTGGGTTGGTAATAATTAAAAAAAAGAAATAAATATGAAAACAATCTGTTTCTATTTCGAGTTGCATCAGATCAGACAGTTGAAACGTTACCGTTTCTTCGACATCGGTAGTGACCACTACTACTATGATGATTATGCTAACGAGAGCATGACAATAGAACTTGCCGAGAAATCTTATGTTCCTGCTTTGCAGGCCATGCTTGAGATGATTAGGGAGAGCAATGGCGCATTCAAAGTCGCATTCTCGGTATCGGGCGTAGGTCTTGAAATGCTTGAGCTCTATGCTCCTCAGGTAATCGAACTGCTCCACGAAATCAACAAGACCGGTTGCTGCGAGTTCCTTTGCGAACCTTATTCGCACGGTCTCTCTTCTTTGGCTTCAAAGGAAGTGTTCATGGAGGAGGTTATGCGCCAGAACCGCAAAATCAAGGAACTCTTCGGCAAGAAACCAAAAGTGTTGCGCAATTCAGGTCTCATCTACTCCGATGAGATTGGCGAGATGGCTTCACAGATGGGCTTCAAGGGTATGCTTTCCGAAGGTGCAAAGCACATCCTTGCATGGAAGAGTCCGCACTTCGTCTACAACTGCGCACTTGCTTCAAACCTGAAGCTTCTGCTCCGTGACTACAAACTCTCCGACGATATCTCACTCCGTTTCTCTAACCCCGAGTGGAGCGAGTATCCTCTCTTCGCCGAGACATACATCGATTGGATTTCCCAGTTCCCCGAAGAGGAGAAGGTCATCAATATCTTCATGAACCTTTCTGCAATAGGTATGGCACAGCCTCTTGAGTCACATATCCTCGACTTCATGAAGGCACTGCCTGCATGTGCAGCAGCAAAGGGTATCACATTCTCAACTCCTTCAGAGGTTATCGACAACCATAAGTCTGTTGGTCCTCTTGAGGTTCCATATCCACTCTCATGGATGGACGAGGAGCGTGACGCAAGTTCTTGGTTGGGTAATACATTGCAGCGCGAGGCATTCAACAAACTATACAGTGTTGCCGACCGTATCATGCTTACCGATGACAAGAAACTGAAGCAGGACTTCGACTACCTGCAGGCAGCCGAAAACCTTCGTTTCATGACTACAAAGCAGAATGGTATCATCACAGAGCGTTGCATATATGAGTCTCCTTACGACGCGTTCACAAACTACATGAACATCCTGGGTGACTTCCTCGCACGTGTACGTGCACAGTATCCCGACATGGACAACGAGGAACTTGGTGCATTGCAGCAGGTGATTGACAACCAGGAGGTTGAGATTGTACAGCTCGAGGCCGAAGTTGAGCAGCTCAAGGCTAAACTCGCTACAAAGGCAAAAAAAACTGCCAAGAAGGAAGAGCCTGTTGCCGAAGCGGTAGCCGAGGAGAAACCAAAGAGAAAATGTGGTCGCAAGCCAAAGGCTGAGTAACACAAATCTCTATAATGATAATCGCCATGACAGTACACTGTCATGGCGATGTTTTTTGTGGGCATAGCGAGGCGTTTAGTTGCATTATATAAATAAAGAGCAACATATATGTTGCTCTTTATTTATGTGTATTTACTGGTCGTTGAATTTGCTTGTCACTATCTGTATCGGAATCTGGTACTCTGTTCCTCCGCGCAGTCGCATACTGCTGATACTTATGTCATGAATAATCTTTACGACACTTCCGTTGGAGTCCAATGTAACAGTCACGGGTACCAGCACAACCTTGTCCCAGTCGGGGTATTTTGCTTCCCACTCATCAAGTTCCAAGCCGCTGTTGATGAATTCATCGTAGCAGTGCTTGAGTAACTTTGATATATTGCTGTATGTATATTCGTTCGTGCTGCTTTCAAACGTTGCCAGAAACGACGTCTTGTTGTCGTAGAGTTTGTTCTTGAGGAAGAACTTGTACAATTCGCTTTTCCTTATCATGAGAAGGTCATTATGTGCCTTGGTGGCAAAACCGTTCTCTTCGTTGTAGCGTGTGAAGGAGATGTGTGCCGAATTTATGTCGTCACATCCCGTTACGGCCTCTATCACGGGCAACTGTACCTCGGTATAAAGACCGGCTGGTGTCTTTATGTATGTATGCTCCTTCTGGTTCACGAGCGGTAGCAGGTCCTTGTTGTCGAACTTGTTTGCCTGCAATACTTCCTTGCCCGAATAGAATGTTGCCATAAGGGACTGTATGGAATCTTTTTCTCCGCTGTTGCCTTCAATGTAGCGTTTGAATCCGATATCAAGCCTGGTACGATAGATTCTCAATACGGTTCCGTCGCCATGAGAGCATTTGACATATACGCCTTTAAATATTTCGTTTATGAATGCCTCGGAGTTTGCAAAGTATTCCTTCCCAATATTGTTGCCTTCGGAATCCTTCTCATAGAACTTGCTTATGAACCGGTTGCCGATACTGTTCGGGAGCGTGATTTCAATGTTCTTTGTGTATTCGTCGCTGCTGAGTATAGTGTCGTGCTGCTGGAAGTCTATTGCATTGAATATCTTTACAGCCAATGGTTCCCGCTCGCTGTCGTAAAACTCTTCGGGGTCAAGGTTGGTATAGTATGGTGTACCTTCCTGCAAGGTGTTTGAAAGTTCATACACTTCGCAAGCCATTGTGTTGAGCGAGTCACCGTAGTATTCATCAAAGTAAAGGCGTAGTTTTGTGTATGACGCACTGTCGCCTATAACGCCTTCCTCGGGGAATATGAAGTCTTCGGTACAGCCGAACTGCGTGATGAAACTTGACGCGAATGATGTTCCGCTCTCGCCGTCGGTGTACTGCCCCAGATATACGTCGCTTGTATTGGCAAGGATAGAGTCGTTTGCCAGAATGGTGTAACTCTTGGCATAGAATGTGTCTGTCCTTGCTGTTATCCTGTCATTCTCCGGCACAATGCTGTTGCCTATCGTGCCTGTGGTATCATCGCATTGTGTAAAGGCGAGTATTGTGACTATTGCCAGTAAAAAACACGAGAATGGTCTCTTCATATATTTCCAATTGTTCTTTTGGGTATCAAATTGCGCCGGTGGAACCGGCTCTTTTCCGGTACCGTTATGCGGTACCGTCTTACTCGAATACTGTGTCGTAGAATTCATTGCATGCCTTGTGGTACTCCTCATCTTCGGGCTTGGGCAATACCGGTTTGCCTATTGATTTGGCGTAGTCTACAAGTTCCTGTGGCACGTTGTCGCCATTGACTATTATTCCGTCGCTGTATCTTATTGCAAGTTTTGCAAGTTCGTTGTATGTTATAGGCGTTGCAACACCGTTCAAGGCCTCTTCGGACATCTCCTTGTGCAGCACCTTCTGCATGAAACTGTCGGGCAGTGGGGTGTTGAAGTTCTCGTCATAGAGCGAAATCACGACCTTTGAATCGCGGAATGATGGTTCGTCCTTGTATGTCTGCTTTACAAAAAGCGGAACAAGCGACGATATCCATCCATGGCAATGGATTACCTCGGGATTCCAGCGTAACTTCTTAACGGTCTCAAGTACACCGCGTGCAAAGAAGATGGCACGTTCGTCGTTGTCCTCATATTCTACACCATTCGCGTCGGCAGTCATGGCGCGGTTATGGAAATAGTCGTCGTTGTCAATGAAGTATACCTGCATGCGGGCAGCCTGCAGCGACGCAACCTTTATTATCAACGGATGGTCGGTGTCGTCAATTATAAGGTTCATACCCGAAAGGCGGATAACCTCATGGAGTTGGTTACGTCTCTCGTTGATGATACCCCATTTGGGGGTAAAGATTCTAATCTCCTTGCCGAGGTCCTGTGTCGCCTGTGGCAGATAACGCCCGATGTTTGAAATTGGTGACTCCGGAACAAACGGTGTGATTTCTTGAGTAATAAATAAAATTTTGTTTGCTTTCATCTTTCTGTTCAACCACGGATAAAGTCCGCGTTTCGCAAAATTACTAAAAAAATGACAACCTGGCAAATGTTAAACCATTTTTAAGGGTTTTTATGACAAAAGGTCATTGATTTATAGAAGTTAACGTTCAAAAGGATGAATCGCTTCCTAAGTTGCAAGATTAATTCATTCTGCTCCTGCCTCAAAATGTTTTTGCTTTATTTATCTTCTTTGTGGCGGTATGTTGGTTATTTTAAGTTATCTTTGCAGGTTGAAAGGCATGAGCACATTAGTGTGAAGCATAAAACACAGATACAGATGAAGGTTATAGACACGATAAAGGAACTCAAGTCTCTGCTTGGCGAATGTCGCGCAGCAGGCAAAAGTATAGGACTTGTTCCAACAATGGGAGCGCTCCACGCAGGGCATGCGTCGCTTGTGGAGCGCGCGGTAAAGGAGAATGATGTTGTTGTTGTGAGCGTGTTTGTCAATCCAACACAGTTCAATGACAAGAATGACCTTGAGAAATATCCGCGAACTTTGGAGGCCGACTGTGCATTGCTCGAGAAAGTCGGTGCTGCGGTTGCATTTGCCCCGTCGGTTCAGGAGATGTACCCGGTGGAAGATACGCGGCAGTTCTCTTTCGCTCCGCTCGATACTGTAATGGAGGGCGCTTGTCGTCCCGGTCATTTTAACGGCGTTGCGCAGATAGTGAGCAAACTGTTCTATGCAGTTGAACCCGATAGGGCATACTTCGGCGAAAAGGACTTCCAACAACTGGCAATAATACGCGAGATGGTGCGCCAACTCTCATTGCCGCTTGAGATTGTGGGCTGCCCCATAGTGAGGGAGAGTGACGGTTTGGCAATGAGCAGCCGCAATACATTGCTTTCGGCCGATGAACGTGAGCGTGCCCTCACTATTTCAAGTGCGCTCTTTGCGAGTGTCGATTTTGCGAAAGTGAATACTCTTGAGGCTACAAAGGCGTTTGTCGAAGATATCATAAACGATACTACGGGTCTTGAACTCGAGTACTACAAGATTGTGGACGGCGACACGTTGCAGGAGATAAAGGAGTGGAGCGACAGCGACTATGCTGTGGGTTGTATTGCTCTGTTCTGCGGCAATGTGCGTCTGATAGATAACATCAAATATAAAGGAGGGGAGTAAGGTATGTTGTTGCAAATGCTCAAATCAAAAATCCATTGCGCCACGGTTACCGAGGCCAATCTGCATTACATGGGAAGCATAACCATTGATGAAGCATTGATGGAGGCTGCCGGCATGCTTGAAGGCGAACAGGTACATGTAGTGAACAACAGTAATGGCGAGCGCATTGTCACTTATATAATAAAAGGTGAGCGCGGTTCGGGTGTCATATGTCTCAATGGCGCCGCTGCGCACAAGTTCTCCCCCGGTGATGTTGCCATAATAATGGCCTATGCCTCAATGACTCCCGAGGAAGCTGTGGTGTTCAAACCAAAGGTGATTATACCTGACAGGCATAACAGAATATAGTGCGTATTCATATAAACAATTTGGGCTGTCCTTGCAAGGACAGCCCAAATTGTTTATATGAATGATGATGGCTCTTGTTCTTACTCAATGACGATAAGCACAGCGCCGTCGGCAACCGTGTCACCTTTTGCAACCTGAATGGCTGTGACCTTGCCGTCGCGGTCGGCGTTGATGTTGTTCTCCATCTTCATTGCTTCAAGTACAACAACTGTCTGTCCTTTCTTTACGGTGTCGCCCACTGCAACCTTCACATCTATTATTACACCGGGCAACGGTGTCTTTATGGCGTTTCCGCTTACCGGTGCGGCTGCCGGTGCAGGTGTAGGTGTGGCGGGTGCAGCAGCAGGTTTTGCTGCAACAGGCTGAACTTTGACTACAGGTTTTTCTTCAACCGGTTTCTCCCACTCTACGGTGTATTCGGCGCCATTGACAGTTACTTTTGCAGTTGTGTCGTTCACTTCGTTTATGGCAACTTCGTACTTGTTGCCGTCTATTGTATATATGTACTCTTTCATGGTCTCTTATTTGTTAAGGTTGTTCCAATGTTTGTTCACGTATGTTATGGTGAGCACGCCGCTTTCGTTGTCGTGCACGTTGTCGCCCATGTATGCTGCCAATGCCATTGAAATGGCCGCAACTGTAGCGCCGTCAATCTTTTTGTTCTCTTCCATAATGCAATTATTTATAGAGGAATGTTACCGTGTTTCTTTCTCGGGAGGTCCTGACGCTTGCTCTCCAACTGTGCAAGGGCACGTATTATGCGGAACCTTGTGTTGCGCGGTTCAATAACGTCGTCAATGTAACCGTACTTTGCAGCCTGGTAAGGGTTGGCGAACAGGCGGTTGTACTCGGCCTCCTTCTCTGCAATGAATGCTTTTGGGTCCTCGGCTTCTTTTGCCTCTTTTGCATAGAGGACCTCGGCGGCTCCGGCAGCACCCATTACTGCAATCTCGGCGCTTGGCCATGCGTAATTGAGGTCGGCACGCAACTGCTTGCAGGCCATTACAATGTGCGAACCGCCGTATGACTTGCGCAGTGTCACTGTTACCTTCGGCACTGTTGCCTCGCCGAATGCGTAAAGCAATTTGGCGCCATGCAGTATCACCGCGTTGTACTCCTGAGCAGTACCGGGGAGGAATCCCGGAACATCGACCAATGTCACAAGGGGAATATTGAATGCGTCGCAGAAACGGACGAAACGTGCTCCCTTGCGCGATGAGTTGCAGTCGAGCACACCGGCGTACTTGCAAGGCTGGTTGGCTACAATGCCCACCGCCTTTCCGTTCATGCGCGCGAAACCTACTATTATGTTCTGTGCATAGTCGCGGTGCACCTCAAGGAACTCGCCGTTGTCCACAACCTCGGCAATCACGCGGTACATGTCATATGCCTGGTTGGGGTTGTCGGGGATAATGGTGTTGAGTATATCGCTTGTACGGTTTATTGGGTCAGTGCATGGAACGTCGGGGACGCTCTCCATGTTGTTCTGCGGTATGTAACTCATGAGTTTGCGTATGATTGCAAGTCCTTCTTCCTCGGTCTGTGCCGTGAAGTGTGTTACACCCGATTTACTTGCATGCACGCTTGCGCCGCCCAACTCTTCCTGTGTCACAACCTCTCCAAGTACAGTCTTTACAACTTTAGGCCCGGTGAGGAACATGTATGCTGTGCCTTCCATCATTATTGTGAAGTCGGTGAGCGCCGGCGAATATACCGCACCGCCTGCACATGGCCCGAAGATTCCTGAAATCTGCGGTATCACGCCCGAAGCCATGATGTTGCGCTGGAAAATCTCGGCATAGCCGGCAAGTGCGTTTATGCCCTCCTGAATGCGAGCACCGCCGCTGTCGTTGATACCAATGACGGGAGCACCTACCTTCATGGCCATGTCCATGACTTTGCATATCTTCTGGGCCATTGTCTCACTCAATGAACCGCCGGTTACAGTGAAGTCTTGAGCAAAAACGTATACAAGTCGGCCTTCAATTGTTCCTGAACCGGTTACCACGCCGTCGCCCAGGAACTGTTTCTTCTCCTGGCCGAAGTTGGTGCAACGGTGTGTTACAAACATATCCATTTCCTCGAAACTGCCTTTGTCGAGCAACATGTCAATGCGCTCGCGTGCAGTGTACTTGCCTCTCTCATGCTGTTTCTCAATGGCTTTTTCTCCGCCACCGATACGGGCCTTGGCACGCAAGGCAACCAGCTCTTTGATTTTTTCAAATTGCTTGCTCATGATATCTGTTGTTAGTGTTTTTTTAAATAAGGGTTCTAAGGGAGTTAAAGGTTCTAAAGTGATTAAGGGTATTAAGGCATTAATCCTTACTCCTCGCACAGTTCTGTCAGCACACCTTTTGTTGCCTTGGGGTGCAGGAATGCTATCTGCAGACCCTCGGCTCCTGCGCGTGGAGCCTTGTCAATGGTGCGTATCTCCTTGCTCTCGCACTCGGCAAGCGCATTGGCTACACCGTCCTCAACCTTGTATGCGATGTGGTGTATGCCTTCGCCACGGTTCTCAATGAATTTCGCTATAGTACTTTCGGGCGACGTGGCCTCAAGAAGTTCAATCTTTGTTTCGCCGACCTTTAGGAATGCGGTGCGCACCTTCTGGTCCTCGACAGTTTCAATGTTGTAGCATTTGAAACCTAAAATATTCTCGTAATAGGGCAGTGACTCCTCAATGCTCTTCACTGCAATCCCCAAGTGTTCTATTCTTGAAATTTTCATATCTTGATATATTTTTACATTTGTAAAATAGTCGTGTTGCGAAGATAGGCATTGAAAATTGAAATACAACAGATAATTCGTTTTTTTTGTTATTTATCAATCTTTGTGTCAAGACCAATCCGCCGTTCAATCCACTCTGTTATGATTCTTTGCTCCTCTTCTGTTGCTTGGTCCAAGGAATTGAAACAACCGAATTTGAACCCGGGTCTTGAAGAGAAAATCCGTAATTTCTTTTTTGTGTATTCAATCTTTTTCTTGGGTTTCAGGTATAGCAGGTTATCATGTGCCCTACGGAGTTCGCAACGACCCTCTTTCTGCAGGACGATATATTGTATTTCCTGTGCATTGTATTGGCTATGGTGCCTGAACCTGTGCGAAATGTTCTTTCTGAGGTTCTCGGGGTGTTTGCTGAAATACTCCTCAAATACACTCTTAAGTAAAGCCCTTGGTGTGTGATAAAGTATTATGAACGAGATATAGTGCCCCAAAAGTTTTGCGGCATTGCACATTGTCTCCTTGAACGTCACCTTTTTCTTGCCGTTCCTGTGGTATTTTATAAGTCTGGTGATTCTCACCAGTATCGAACTGTATTTTTTCCCGTAGCACACGACTTTGCCGTCCGGTGTAAAGAAATCCTCTGGTTTTGTCGGCGCTGTCAATAGGAAGTCATCGTTGAATTCAATGTAATGTTCGCTCAAACCCGGTATGCGCCATGTCATGGATTCAATTGAAATGGAATTGAATGTCGGCAAATACTCCTCGTAACCGCGGAATATCACCTTGTGGTCTACAATTTCAACCGGAATGTGTTTTTCGGGGATATGCCTGTTTATGAATTCCTCAACTTTGGGGTCCTGTTCGTCGGTTACAATATATATCTTGTTCAGCCAAGGTGCAAACCTATTCAATGAGGCAACGCAATAGAAAATTTCGCCGAGGCTTGCGTAACGTGTACTGCCTGCAACGTCTTCGACGTTGAACATGACTGTGTTGCCATATTTCAGGCGTTTTGCCTTGTGTCGCGAGTCCTCACCGTCGACCCATGTGATGACAGCGTCGATAGGATAGTTCACGTTTTTCATCAGGTGTGTATTTGTGTAAATGGTGATTAGATTTCGTATTTTGATTTTTTCGGGAAATGTATGCCGAAAGCCTCATGGACTGCTGAACGGAGCCTCATGTATCGGTTCATGCTTAACTTGACATCATTGATACATACAAGTTTGCGTGTGGGATTTATAATGAAATTCCTTAATTTGCGGGCCGATGTAATGGCGGTAGAGAAATGTTTCTTTTCAATTCTTTCATCAATTATTCTGCCGGTGAGGTACATGTAGTCAAGGAACAGGTACTGGGTGTAGTTGCTTTCTGTTCGGGTACGTGTTATTGACTGCGCAATCTCTTTGTCGGCTTTCTCGTACACTTCCTGACAAACACTTTTCAGCATTGGGGAACATATGTGCTGTGGTCGCAGGAACGAGCATGATTCCTTGATGCCGAGAATCTTACGTGCAAGACGATCAGAGTTGCGGCATATTTTCTTGAACATTCCGGCTGCTATGTAATGTTTTGAGAACTTTATGACAGCCTTGCCGTCTCTGAAGAAATCTTCGGCGCTGCTGGGTGCTATCGGGAACATGTCGTCGTTGAAGTATAGATATTGCTCGCTAAGTCCTTCAATGCGGTGAATGTGCATTTCTATTGTGTTGCTGTTGAATGTTGGCAGGTAGTCGGCAGGAATGATGTCGCTGTGTAGGACAACTTTTACTACCTTGGTGTCCATCCATTCCGGTACCTGTGACATGCTTGATACAACAAAAAAAACATTGTTAATGAACGGCATGTTCTTTTCGATACCTCGCAACAGATACTTGAGTGTCCCCCAATCTCTGAACCTTTTTTCCAGAATCGGGTTTTTGGTGTGTTCCTCGTAATCTTTCTGCCATTCAGGGTCAAGACCGTTTACGTATGTTATTACTATATCCATAGTATTGATTTTTCTTGAAATATCCTATTCTATTTCTGCAGTGTGCTTTTCCCGAACCTTGCAGCCTGTACGGCCGGGGTGTGTTTCCATCTGTTATGTGACCACATCCACAGTTCGGGTTGTTCGTTTATCATCTCTTCAACCTTGTTCTTGTATCGTTCGGTTATCTCGTGCTGTGCAACCTCTTCCTTGCCGTCATAGATTTCGTCGAACCGTATATCGTACATGCCCGGAGCAGTGCGTTTTGCATATGCAAAATATATCGGCAACCCGAATTTCCTGGCCATCGATTCGGCTCCGTCGTGGAATATCGTCTCCTGGTTCAGGAAACGGAACCAATGGCTGTCGGGGCGTAGGGTCGGACTCTGGTCGGCAACAAGTCCCATGACTGTGCCGACCCCATTCTTCCTGTTGCGCAGGAAGTAGAGAATTGTCTGTTTCATGGGTACCTGCAGGAGTTTGTCCGATACGTTGCGCAAACGGCGGTAGAAATGCTCGAAGACAATGCTCTTCATGGGATGGTATACACCCATGAGTCTTGAATCCTTCAACTCCCGGCTCCATAGCAGCATGTATTCCCAGCAACCGTAATGCGCTCCCATGGCAATCCAGTCTTTCCCGCCCAGTTTCTCGCCCATCTCCTTGCTGTTGGTCCACCTGACTACTTTGTCCTTGCGCTTTTCGCTTGCACCTACAAGGTTTATCGTGTCAACAATGACTTCGGCAAGGAAAAAGTAATACCGGCGTGCAATACGGGCTCTCTCTTTATCGCTTTTTTGGGGGAAGGCGTTTTTTAGGTTGGTGCTTATTGTCTTGTGCCTGTAGCGTGTAATGATAATGAACACGCCAATGATGGGTTTGACAATATAATATTTGAAGAAACGTGGTGTAATGCTTATGAGCAATGCGAATGCCCATAGCATTTCAAGTTCAATCTTTTGATACCACTTTAGTCCTGATTTCATCTATTGTCTGTTTGTTGCAGAATGGGGAATTGGCTGTGCGCCATCGGTAACTCCATTAGCACGGTTTGTCGCAAAGTTAATAAAAATAAGTATATATGCTCTCCTTTGATTATTAAAATCGTTCTCGGGCTCGGGTATTTATGTTTTTTGTACTTTTTGTACGGTTTTTTATGTAAATGTAAAACAATTTTAGGCTTTTTGCCATTTATCAATCGGTTTTTGCTATCTTTGCAGCAATATAAACAGACGGGCCTGCAGCCTGTCAATAAATCAGAAACTTATGAAAAAAACATTGGTAGATCTTTTTGAGGAATCGGTAAGGAAATATCCCGACAATACATTCCTCCTTGAGAAAAAAGACAAGAAAGAGGGATTCAAACCAACAACCTATACTCAGGTAAAAGAGCAGGTGTACCGTCTTGGTGCCGGTTTTCAGGCTCTTGGCGTGAAGAAGGGCGATAATATGGCTCTCTTGAGTGAAGGCTGCAACATGTGGGTCATTGGCGAACTTGCAATGTTCTATGCAGGTGCTGTGAATGTCCCCCTTTCAATAAAGTTGGAGGAGAGTAACGACCTTTATTTCCGTCTTGACCACGGTGATGTAAAGTATGTCTTTGTTTCAAATTACCAACTCAAGAAGGTGCGTGCCATAAAGGATAAACTCACAAAGGTTGTCAAGGTTATTGTCTTTGGCAACGCCGGCGAACTCCAAGATGGCGAAATGCATGTCGACGAGGTAATGAAAATGGGTGACGAGTTCCTGAAGGAGCATACTCTTGAAGAGTTCCTTGCTGTAGGTCGCTCTATTGTGAATGATGACATTGCAACAATTACATACACCAGCGGTACAACCGCTGACCCCAAGGGTGTAATGCTCACACACCGCAACTACACAGCGAACGTAGAGCAGGCGCTTACTCTTGTGCCCATTGACCAGACCTGGCGCACACTCATCATCCTGCCGCTTGACCACTGCTTTGCACACGTTGTAGGTTTCTACATCATGATGTCATGCGGTGCCACTGCCGCAACAGTGCAGGTGGGTCGTACAGGTCTCGAGACATTGAAGAACATCCCTCTTAATATAAAGGAGGTACGTCCTCACTTCATTCTTTCGGTTCCTTCTTTGGCAAAGACATTCAAAAAAAATATAGAGAGCGCTATCCGAGCAAAGGGAAAGACAACCGAGAGACTCTTCAATATGGGTATGGCTGTACGTCAGAAATATTATGGCGAGAGCAGCCTCGATTCTAAGGGCATGCGCATATTCCTCAAGCCGCTTGTTGCTCTCTTCGACAGCCTTATCTTCTCAAAGGTTCGTGAGAACTTCGGTGGCGAGCTCCGTTTCTTCATCGGTGGCGGTGCGCTTCTCGACAAGGAACTGCAGAACTTCTATATTGGAGTGGGTATGCCCATGTTCCAGGGCTATGGTCTTTCCGAGGCCACTCCTGTAATCTCTTCCAACGGTCCCGACCTTTACCGTTTCGGTTCAAGCGGAAAACTTGTGAAACCTATCGAAGTCAAGATTTGTGACGCCGACGGCAAGGAACTTCCTGTAGGTGAACTCGGCGAGATTGTAGTAAAGGGCGAGAACGTGATGGCCGGTTACTGGAAGAACCCTACTGCTACAGCCGAGACTGTACGCGACGGTTATCTCTACACCGGTGACCTCGGCTACATGTCCCACGAGAACCTGCTATATGTTAAGGGTCGTTTCAAGAGCCTGCTTATTTCAAGCGACGGCGAGAAGTACAGCCCCGAGGGCATTGAAGAGGCATTCGTCAGTCTTTGCCCCACAATTGACCAGGTTATCCTTTACAACAACCAGTCACCTTATACAATAGCGCTCTTTGTGCCCAATAAGGATAATATCAAGCGTGCACTCGAGACCAAAGGCCTTGACCTTGCAACCGAGGAGGGCCGCAAGGCTGCGTGCGACCTTGTTAAGGCCGACGTGGACATGTTCAAGAAGGGTGGTGAGCATGCCGGCATGTTCCCTGAGCGTTGGTTGCCAAGTTGCTTTGCAATCCTTCCCGAAGCTTTCACCGAGCAGAACGGTATGATGAACAGTACAATGAAGGTCGTGCGCGGAAAGGTAGAGAAGTTCTATCAGGAGCGTATCGATATCCTTTATACAGCCGAGGGCAAGAACCTCTACGAGCAGCATAACCTTGACGCATTCAAGTAATAGAGTCGTATAAACACAAACAAGGCGTCTGCATGCGGACGCCTTGTTTGTGTTTATAGGTTAATGTTGCTGTCTATCTCTATTATTCCATGTAGGTCCATATGTCATCCCAGGCGCCGCGGTGTTCGTTCGTGTCTTCCCATTCGTTATCCTCTACACCGCCATATACGATGGATTCGGAAAGCATGATATTGTCAATATTGTATTCTATTATTTCAACCTCAGGCGCAAAATATCTCTTCTTCATATAGTTCTTCTATTGTCTGTTATTCATCTTTTATCGGCGAGTGCGGTATTTCCCTAACTCGCATTGCTTAGGTTGCGTTGCAGCAGGTATTATTTGACAAACACCTTTCTGCCGTTTATTATGTAGATTCCGTTCGACGGGTTGTCTACGCGGCGTCCACTGAGGTCGTAGTATACATCTTTCTCAAAAACCTGTACTCTTACTTCGGGTATGTCGGTCTCTTCGCCATCAAACTTTCCGTAACTGAATGTAATGTCACTCTGCAGGCTTGGGTTCTCTGTTATTGTAAGGAACCAACGATAGGCGCGGAGTGCAACATTTGCATTGCCGGCTTTCTTTATCACCCCGCCCGACATTGCATAGATTGAACCGAAATCCGTTCCTATGCTCTCGGCAATCTCACCCGAATTCTGTCTCTTGTAGTTGCCTGTGAAACTGTATATGTTGCCATTGCTCGATTCTACTTCAAATGCTTCAGTTGAGGCAGTTATTGTGTTGCCGTTGCCGACAGAGAATGTGCGTGTGACGGCATCGCCACTGTGCTTTGAGCGTATAAGGGCCGGGGTATTTGCCGGAATCCTCAATGTTTTCACGTCGTCAGTGCCCAGAATATCAACAGTAACGTAGAACCAAACGACATTGTTGTTTGTGTCGTAATAATCGGTTACATGTGTTATCTCGCCTACTTCAAAAATTGCATCCCATGAAGCATTGTATACAAGGTCAAAAGGCACATACAAGGCTTGCCAGTTGTTGTTGGCGAATGTGCGTGAATACTCTGCATTAGCCGAATTGTAGTATGTGGTGGTAATGGTAGTTACATTGCCTGCAGTAGAACTGTTTTCTTTTTTGTATAGCATACTGCCTACAGTATGTGGTTCTGAACTCTCGACAAGTGTGCCCTCGTCATTATTGTAACTCCATTTGAATTCTTTGTCGGTGTCATATATTTTCAGGGTCAAACTTGCAGTCTCTTCTTTGTATTCGTATTCAGGTGCCTGAATGGTCCAACGACGTTGGGTCTTCTGGCATTCAGTTCCGTCTTCAGACTTGAGGCTGCCTGCAGGGATGTTCAGGGTGTAATCACCCCATTCTGTGGGGATGTCTATCATCGTAACCTGTACAGTCTTGTTGCTATTGGTCAATTCGGTTGTCAATGAATAACTGTTGCCATTTGCGTCTGTCATTGTCCAACCTTCCGGTGCAGCGGCAAATACCTCATTGTTTTTGCCTGTAATGTTTATAACCTCAATCCTGACAACTTCATATACTCCATTGTTCAGTTCCTTGTATGAAATTACCTCTGCCGAGATTTCCAGATATGCGGCCTTGAAAGTAAATCCACTCCAGTCAGCATTGCGATCATATGTGGTTATTGCAGAAGAGGGTACAATAACCTCTGTTACTGCAAGGTCTTGAAATCCCCATCCCTCGCTTCCGCTATTGCCGTATACTTCAGGAGGTGTTGTTGCATTGCAGATTATTCTATCAAGGTTGCAACCGGTGAAAGCGTACTTGCCAATACTTGTGACACCGGCGGGTATTGTAACCTCTTTGATGTTTGTACATCCGTCGAAAGCACAGTCGGCAATCGATGTGATTCGGCTGTCGATGTTCACAGAAGACTTTCCTCCGGGAACAAATACAAGGGTTGTGGGGACTTTTTCTTTGCCAACAAGCTCATACTCATATACACAACCGTCAATACTCATGTATTTTTCGTTGTCTTCGTCCACGGTGATTTTCGTTAGATATGGACAATCGCTGAATGCACCTTGCTGGATTTCTGTAATTGTGGCAGGCAAATGGCACGAAGTGATGTACGAGTACTGGAATGCTCCTACGTAGGATGAGTTTCTTACAACGGTCTTTAAAGTGGTAACAGGTTTGCCGTTATACTCGCTTGGTACCTCGACGTCGCCGTAGTAAAGATTGCTCCCAAGTTCGTCCTTGCTTCCACCATTGTTGACAATTGCGTAACCGACTAAGGTGCCTCCCCAACCAAAAATACCGCCTTCTTTTATTTCGTTATAGTTGAAGTCGCTTCCAGTCTTTGAGTTGGGATCGTTCGCTACAGCCTCATATGTAGGTGGTTGTTCCTGTGCTAAGGTTGTTTGTGATAATAGACAAAGAACTGCCGTTAACAGCAGCGAGTATAGTTTTTTCATAATACGAATGTGGTTTTTTGTGGGAAAACAATCCTTTTTTGTTTAAAAAGGTCCTTTAATATTAAGGAGCGGCAAAATTACTGCTTTTTATTCTTTTGTGCAAGACATTTGTCACATTTTCTATTGGGGGGGTAATTTTGTCAGCAAAAAGCCTGTTTTTAAAGCAAAATGTCAGAATTACAGCAGTTGAAGTGGCGTTTCCTGTCAAAATGAGACAAGGGGATTTTGCTGTGGCGCTTGGCAATAAGTACAATAAAAAAGACTATTTCAGTGCGAAACAGTCCTGTAAAAGTATTTACTTCGTTTACAACTCTATAAGTGGTGTCTGTTTTTCCGGCATTAAACCATGTTGCTCTTTTCTTGTCAAATAAAAGAACAATCATAAAAAAGAGGTACAATGAAGACGAAGTTTTTGATTTTGGCATTGTTGCTTTCTTTCGGTAAAAGGATTGTCAAAAAAACGACTGTAAAAAGGCAGATTGCCCAAAGGCAAAGGATTGCAAGAAGTAAACGGGTTCACCTGCAAAGTCAGGGGGCAGTACCTTATTCCCAAAAATCAAAATAGGTTTGTATTATTGTCAGGGAATGCTGTTTAGAGGTTCTTACTCGCTTTTGCTCGTCTAATATTCAACGGCAGTCATCAACCTTAATTGTTTACTTGTATTTTTCTTCAACTCTTGCTTTCATGTCCTTTTGGGCCCAAAAGGACCAAAAAGCCCGGCACAGAGTTCACAAGTCGAATAAAACTTTGCTTGCGAGTTGCAAGCAACA
>JAFQUE010000094.1 GCA_017408685.1 Bacteroidaceae bacterium
TTTCCACCAAATTCACAATGCGCATTTTGCCGTTTTCCACCAAATTTTTCACATTTTTTGCTGTGTCTGGGTAAGCATGCCCAATCGGAATTTTGCGCGGAAATTACATCTCTTACAAAGAGATGTGAAAACAGTGCGGCAGAACCGCACCGGATATTTAATAAGGTATATCTAAATTGTTAACCTAATATTAATTACAAATGAAAAGATTTACTTCTTTAATGTTGACACTGCTTTTTGCAGTTACAACATTTGCGCAGACACTCCCTGCGACAGACAAAAGCTTTACCATCACAACTAACGGACGCGGTGGTTTGGCAGCGAATGACGACGCTACAGCATGTGTTGGATTTAACAACATCGCTGTTTCAAGCGAAGAGCAGAAGAACTTTGCATTCATTCAGTATGATGGCAATGTTTATCTCTACAATGTATGGGCTAAGAAGTTCATGCAGAAAGATGGTACGCTTTCTGCAACTCTGCCCATAGATAACATTCAGGTTACAAATCTCGATGGTGGCAATTACTTCTTTAAGTACGATGAGAGTCATGTTGTAAACCTTGGTGGTTCTTCTCAGCTTGCTATTAACAATTGGGGTAGCAGTACTTGGGGCTCTGTTGACGCAGGCAACACATTCATATTGACAGAGGTTGCCGATTTTGACCCAACAGATGCTATTGCAGTTTTGGATAACTCATACACAATTACTTATGATTTCCAGTACAATGGCGAGACTGTTCATAAACAGGTGACAAAAATTGCTGTCGGTGATGTATATCCTGCCTTTACATATGTGCTTCCTTACGGTGTTACAGCAAATGTTCCTGATGGTGCTCCAACAGCAAACGAGACTGTGGTTATCACATGTACGCTTGACGAATCTGTTCTTCCTTTCACCGTTTCTACATTGGAGAATGACGGTTCATTCGGTGAGGGTATGCACTGGTACACTTTGACACTTCGCCAGGCCGACCTTACATACGATGCTGCAAGCAACAAGAGCTTCGCTGCTAATGTTGCGGCAAAATCACCTGCAAACTTCTACGCTTTCACAGGTAACCCCTTTGACGGCTATAAATTGTTCAACTATGTAGCAGGTCCTTCAAAGATTGCCTGGAGCGAAAACGTTGATGACAGCGGTACGGCCATTCCTTTTACAGAATTGACAAGTGTTACAGACAATACCGATTGGCTGTTGTTTGCTAATAACGATGGTTACACTTTGCGTCGTGAAGACCATGACAATGGCTATATAAACAGCCGTAACGGTGCTTTGTCTTATTGGATTTCCGGTTGGGCTGCAACAGATGACGGTAGTCGTCTTACTATCGATGAGGTGACAGATGAAGTGTTGGCTGGTTTTATCGAAGATTATAAGACAGTTACAAACGCTACACTTGACGAGTGGGCAAATCTTTCTGTTGTATTCGATGCAGGGCTCATTGCTACTGCAAAAGCTGCAGTCTCTGCAGTTGAGGCAAACGGCATTGCTACTTTTGCTACAATTGACTCTAAATTGACCAATGTAACAGACGCTGTTGCTGCAAAGAAGTTCACTTTCCAAACAACAGCAACTGATAACAAACGTAACGGTGTATGGGTATCGGCAAATGCATCAACAATGAAGGCTATCGGCGCTGATGCTCAGGGCTATAACTCACTCTGGAGCCTGCAACATGCCGGTGGTACATCGTTCTACATGTACAATGAATTGAACAAAGTATATATGGGCGCTCCAAGTAGCAACTGCCCGCTCACCGAAACCCCTTCTGCAGCATATACATTTGAGATAGTTGATGCAGAAAATAGCATCGTTGAGATGCACACCAACGGCGAGACAATGCATGCATCAAACCACGATGATGACAAGCTTCTCAACTACGACCAAGACGAGGATGCTTCTCGCTGGTACATCAACTCTATCGACGGTCTTACTGGCGAGGAAATTATAGCCCTCGATGCATTGCTAAAGGCGTATAACGCAAAGGCACATTATGCTGATGCTGTAATGGGTGACGGCCTTGGAGAGTACACAGGTAATAAGGATGCTATTGTAGCTGCACTTCCAGCAGCAGAGGCTATCGTTTCTAAGACACTTGCGGAGCAGGCTGTTTTGGACATCAATGATGTCACTGCTGCAACAACAGCATTGGACAATGCGGAGGCTCTTGTTATCAACATGCCAGAGGCGGGCAAGTACTACCGCATTAAGGGTGCTTGCAATGCAACACTTGCAAACTACTATATCACCGGCAACACAAATGCTGATGGCGGTAGAATTGCATGTAAGGCCGAAGCAGATGCTTCTACAATCTACTACTATAACGATGGCAAACTGCTTGCATATAACAGCGGTCTTTACATTGGCTTGAGTTCAAACCACTGGACATTCTCAACTGTCGACGGTTCAAAAGCTGCTTCTGATATAACATTTGCTGGTTCTCCACGCGTGGCAGGTGCTTACACTGTCAAATCAGCTGGATATTATTTGCATTACTATGTTTATAGCGAAACTGTTGAACTTAACCGCTGCTCAGACGACATTCACGCAGAACATGACTGGACACTTGAGGAGGTTACAGAACTTCCTGTAGCAGTTTCTGCAGCTGGTTATGCAACATTGTATGCTCCTGTAGCACTTGAAGTTGCTGATGATGTTAAGGCATACACTGTTACAATCAACGGTGAATGGGCTACACTGAATGTAATTGAAAATGGTGTTATTCCTGCAAAAACAGGTGTTGTTATTGCCGGTGCTAATGGCGAGGCTGCAGTTGAGGATACTTACAACTTTACAATCACAACATCTGAGCCATTTGCCGGCGAGAATGCCCTTGACGGTACAGTTGCTGCAGCACATGTAACTGAGGATGCTTATGTACTCAGCTACATCGATACAGATGAGGATGGTGTTAAGGATGAGGTTGGTTTCTACATTGCAACAAAAAATCAGGCAGAAAACACTGCATTCCTTAACAACAGTCACAAGGCATATTTGCCTGCAGTTGCTGGTTCTGCAAATGTTGCTTCTTACAGCTTCCGTTTCGGCGAGGGCACAACAGGCATTGACCAGATAACAGAGAACAGAGAACAGAGTACAGTTATCTATGACCTCACAGGCCGTCGCGTTGAGAACCCAAGCAATGGTATCTACATCATCAACGGCGTAAAGGTTTTGGTTAAGTAAAATTTTACTTGTTCGCTAAATATTAATTTTAGACATAAGTACATAAGAACATAAGTCCTATGGCTCGAAACCAATAATAAAACAAATTTAGTGAACTGCACACAAGCAGTTTGTGTGCAGTTTCATTAAATCTGTTTTATAAAAATGCACCTTGGTGCATTGCAACGGAATCGTTGCCCGGTTTCACAAGAATCTGCATTTTACAATCTTTTTGTTCTTCTGTTCTTCTGTCAAAAAAACAATAACAAGAAAAACAATTATACAAGAATATGAAAAAGACTTATATTTCACCTCTTATGTCAGAGGTAAACGTTGAGGCAACCAACATGCTTGCTGCTTCATTGGGAATAAACAGCGATGAAAATAAATCAGTAGATACCTCAGTAAGTGGTCAGCAACTCGATGGCGGCCGCCGCGGTTCATGGGGTGACCTTTGGCAGTAATTTGACTATTGCAGATAACGAAAAATGGAGAGCGCATGCTCTCCATTTTTCGTTATCTGCACTTGAATTGCCGCCTTTATTATACCCCTCCGTCCTTTCGGCCACCTCCCCTAAGGGCAGGGGAGGAATATGCCCGACTTGGCAATCATAGCAATAGTAATCTCAAAGAAAAACCGGCACTATCTAAAACACAGCAAACAACCGTTCAGGCAGCGGAAACAGGATAAAAGCTGTTTGAGCGGTGGATATCAGCGTTGTTGTTATTGCGTGGAAAGCGAGTTCTTTTATCCCCGATGGCTGAACGAAAAGTTGTTTGCGAAAAGCAACTGCCGGCCGAATGCTCGCCACGGCGGCATGAGCGAAAGGCTGTTGCGACTGTTTTTGCAGTGCCGGGCCTTTTCGTTCTTTTGGGCCCAAAAGAACATGATAGAACGATTACAAAAAGAATATACGACAACAGTTTAAGGGTAAATTGTATTGAAGAATATAAGACTTATATCTATTCCCATTACCATGTCCTCATAATAGTATCTCCTCAACCTTTTACGTTGAGCCGTTTTAGAGGTTCTTACTCGCTTTTGCTCGTCTTGTATTCTACGGCAGTCATCAACCTTGATTGTTTACTTGAATTTTTCTTCAACTCTTGCTTTTTGAAATTACTCTTGCAATGATTGTTGTTTGGCGTGAAAAGTCCTGCGTCTTTAGATGCTTCGCTCTGCTCCGGCATGACAGGTTCGCGTGACCTTTCACTGCTCGTGTTATCGAAGCCTGTGGCTTTTATCTGTACTCTGTTATCTGTTATCTGTACTCTGTTATCTGTACTCTATTTTCAGTTCTGTGTTTGAATTTATATGGTGGTTTGTTTTTTCAATGGCGTAAAAACTGTAAATTTGCGACTTGAATATCAGAGAATAGCAAATGAAAGTAATGAAATTCGGCGGGACTTCTGTTGGTTCCGTAAACAGCATACTGAATCTTAAGTGTATTGTCGAGAAGGCTGCGGCCGAGGAACGGGTGATTGTGGTAGTGTCGGCACTGGGCGGCATAACCGACAAGTTAATAAAGACTGCCAACATGGCGGTAAGCGGCGACGCGGGGTTCAATAGCGAGTTCCAGGAGATTGTGGCGCGTCATCACGACCTTGTAAATGCCGTGATAACGTGCGAAGAGAAACGCACTGCCCTTCTGCAGGAGATTGATGTGTTGCTCAATGAACTGAACAATATATATCAAGGCCTTGCACTCATTAACAACCTCACAGCAAAGTCAGAAGCAACTATTGTGAGTTATGGCGAAAGGATTTCGAGCCGCATTGTCACAGCACTCATCGACGGTGCCGTGCGCCTGAATGCACGCCGTTTCATAAAGACCGAGACCAAGCATGGCAAGTATATACTTGCCGACGAGGTCACCGACAGGCTCATTCATGAGCAGTTCGACAACTGCACCGAAAGGGTTGTGGTTGTTCCGGGTTTCATTGCACAGGACAAGGACAATGAGGAAATCACCAACCTTGGACGTGGCGGAAGCGACTACACGGCGGCCGTGCTTGCAGCAACGCTGAAAGCGAGTTGCCTTGAGATATGGACCGATGTGGACGGTTTCATGACCGCCGACCCGCGGGTGATAAACAATGCCTACACAATAGGGCACTTGAGTTATGTTGAGGCAACCGAACTCTGCAACTTCGGCGCAAAGGTTGTGTACCCGCCGACAATTTACCCGGTATTCAAGGCCAATATCCCAATAAGGATAAAGAACACCTTCAACCCCGAGGCTCCGGGCACCGTGGTCGACGACCATAGCGAGGATGAGGGAAGACTCATCAAGGGTATCTCGAGCATTAACGACACCGACCTGCTCACTGTTCAGGGACTTGGCATGGTGGGTGTTGTAGGTGTGAACCAGCGCATTTTCCGCGCTCTTGCCAATGCCGACATAAGCGTGTTCCTTGTAGCCCAGGCCTCATCGGAGAACAGTACATCGCTTGGATTGCGCCACGTAGACGCCGTGAAGGCCTGCGAGGTGCTGAACCGCGAATTCGAGAAGGAGATTTCAATGGGTCTTATGGAGAGCGTGCGCGCCACATCGGACCTCTCCACTGTAGCCATAGTGGGCGAGAACATGCGCCACAACGCGGGTATCATTGGGAAGTTGTTCCAGACACTGGGCCGCAACGGTATAAACGTCATTGCATGCGCCCAGGGCGGGCAGGAGACGAACATATCGTTTGTCATCGACTCCAAACTGTTGCGTAAGACACTGAACGTTATACACGATTCATTCTTCTTGTCGGAGTACAAGGTGCTGAACCTCTTCATCTGCGGTATTGGCACAGTGGGCGGCAGTCTCATAGAGCAGATTGCCTCTCAACAGGAGAAACTGAAGAAGGAGCACAGTCTTAAACTCAATATTGTGGGCATTGCCAACAGCCGCCATGCGATATTCGACCGCGAGGGACTTGACCTCACCGATTACCGCACACGCCTGAAGGAGAGCAAGGAGAGCAACATAAAGCAGTTGAGGGACGATATAATACACATGAACATCTTTAACCCGGTGTTTGTAGACTGCACTGCCAATGGTGAGGTCGCGTCGATATATGCCGACCTGCTGTCGCACAACATAAGCGTTGTTGCAGCCAACAAGATAGCCTCATCGGGCGACTACGCGACATATTGCAGGCTCAAGCAGATTGCCCGCCAGCGCAACATAAAGTATCTGTTCGAAACGAACGTAGGTGCCGGCTTGCCTATCATAAATACAATCAACGACCTTATAAACAGCGGCGACAAGATTCTGAAGATTGAGGCTGTGCTGAGCGGCACGCTAAACTTCATATTCAATGTGCTGAGCGGCGATGTGCCCATGAGCGAGGCTGTGCGCCTGGCTCAGGAGAAGGGTTACAGCGAACCCGACCCACGTATAGACCTGTGCGGAAAGGATGTGATAAGAAAACTTGTCATTCTGGCGCGCGAGGCGGGATATGCAATAGAGCAGGAGGATGTGACTGCAAACCTTTTCATTCCGCAGGAACTGTTCGACGGCACATTGGAGAATTTCTGGGCAAAGTTGCCTCAACTCGACGCTCAGTTCGAAGAGGAGCGCAAGCAACTCGTTGCCGAGAAGAAGCATTGGCGTTTCATTGCCCGATATGAGAACGGCAAGGGCAGTGTGGCGCTGAGCAAGGTCGACGAGCGTCACCCGTTCTATCATCTCGAGGGCAGCAACAACATCATTCTGCTCACCACGGAGCGTTATAAGGAGTATCCTATGCTCATTCAGGGTTACGGCGCCGGCGCAAGCGTTACCGCAGCGGGCGTGTTTGCCGATATAATGAGAATAGCGAATATCTGACGAAGGACATAACCCTTTACAGGAAGTTCTTTATGAATATATAAAGAATAAGCACGGGGGTAATGTAGCGGAGCATGAACAGGATTACAGGGGTGAGCCTGCGGTTGCATGTACCGTTGTTGGTGAGTTCGCTCTTCATGAAATCCTTCTTCATGAACCACATGACCATTATACAGGTGAACATGGCGCCGAGCGGCATGAGCACATTGGCTGTTATGTAATCGAATAAGTTGAAGAAGTCGATACCGAAGAGGCTGAAAAAAGTTACCGCGCTCAACACTATCGAGATTACGGTCGTGAGCATTGCCGCCTTTTTGCGTGTGAGGCTGAACTCCTCGGCAAAATAGGCTGTGAGCACCTCGTGGAACGATATTGTGGATGTGAGCGAGGCCAAAATAACTAACAGGAAGAAGATTGCCGACCACACTGCCGCCAGGGGCAGTCCTTTGAAGATTTCGGGCAGGGTAACGAAAACAAGCGCAGGACCTTCGGTCGGTTGCAGACCTGCACTGAACACTGCGGGGAAGATTACAAGGCCGGCAAGCACAGAGACAAGCAGGGTGAGTACAGAGACATTGAATGCGGTTGAAACCATATTGTTGTCCTGTTTGAAGTAGGAAGCATAGGTTACCATGCAGCCCATACCCACCGAAAGGGAGAAGAAGGCCTGACCTATCGCCATCATAATGGTCTCGGCCTTGAAAGCCTCGGCAAAGTCGCAGGAGAGAAAGAACCTGTAGCCCTCGGACGCACCCGGCATGAATGCAACCCTCACAGCCATTATCACAAGGATAATGAGCAACAGCGGCATCATGAACTTGGCGGCTTTTTCAATACCTTTTTCAACTCCACGCGACACAATGAAATGGGTCATGAGAATGAATATTATTGCACACAGCAACGGTTTCCATGAACCCTGAAACACATCGAACTGCTCCTTGAAGGTGAGCGGCGAACCGAAGATTCCGCCGGTTAACGAATTCACGAAATATTCGAGTGACCAACCTGCAATGATGTAGTAGTAGCCCGAGATGAGCAGTGCGCCAAGCACACCGCTGTAACCCAACCAACTCCAACGCTTGGAGAGGGTGCGGAAAGCACCCACAGCATTCTTCTTCGTGCTGCGGCCTACAGCAAATTCGGCAAGCATTGCAGGAATGCCTACCACAAATATACTCAGGAGAAAGACGAGCAGGAATGCTGCCCCACCGTGCTTGCCGGCGATGTAAGGGAAACGCCACAAGGCGCCCAGTCCAATGGCACTGCCCGCCGCTACCAATATGACACTCAACTTGCCCCCGAACGAGGCTCTTGGCTGTTCACTCATAACAGATTTATTCTATAGTAAGGGGCACTTGCCTTATACAAGGTGTGCAATGTGCTCCTCCCTATCGCCATGCAACAGGTCGATTAGCGGAATTTCAATCATGGTGTAGCAACCGGGAGCCTGGCGCATGGTTGCACGCGCACAGCACACAAGCACCTGGGCGGTGAGAGCCGGGTTGTTTATTCGCATATTGAACTCGAACAACTGGTTCTGCGTAACGCCCGACACGCCCTTGCGGGTGAGGTTCACGCCGTGACCCATGTCGAGCAGGGCGTCGACCGAAGGAACCTGTTTCACATGCGTTTCGTCGTTAACGAAGTAAGGGTCGGCCTTGATGGCAGCCGATACCTGGCCGAAGTCATAACCCTCTTCGAGTTCAATGTATACCATGCGACGGTGTATTCCCGTACCAACAGGAATTGTCATTGAAAGTGCCGCCTTCACGCCTTCGATGGCTTTCACTGCCACTGTATGGCCCATGCTCATGCCGGGACCGAAGTTGGTGTATGTTATGCCCTTGGGGGCGATAGCCTCAAGCAGAGTGCGCACTACAGAATCGCTTCCCGGGTCCCAACCGGCCGAAATGATTGAAACGGCATTGCCGGCCTCGGCACTCTCGCCCAATGAACGGCGCAGGTCAAGAATCTTTGAATGGATATCGAAACTGTCGACGGTGTTTATTCCAAGTGCAAGTATGTCCTTGGCATACTTCTCCACACTGCGTGTGGGGGTCGAGAGGATTGCGACATCGACATCGCCCAGTTCGCGTATGTCTTTTACCACATTATATCCTTCAAGTTCCGCGGGCAGGTTCTCGGCACCCGAACGGCGCACAATGCCGGCAACTTCAAAGTCGGGCGCAGCAAGCAGCGCCTGAAGCGTATATTTACCTATATTGCCATAACCTACGATGGCTGCTCTAATCTTTTTCATGGTGCAATTTGTTTTAGACAGCGCGAAGATATATAAAATTGTATTCGCACGCACGCGCGAGGGAAGTTTTTTTTACTGTGTTAAACAAAAAATAACAGGGGCGCGCCCCTGTTATTTTTTTCATTTATTCCTTGTCCTCACGTGGACGGCGCGGTTCGCGCTCGCGGCGCGGACGACGCTCGCGCTCCTCGTAGCCCTCGGGCTTCTCAAGGAGAACCTTGCGTGAGAGTTTGAACTTGCCTGTTCTCTGGTCAATCTCAACGAGCTTAACCTGGAGTTTGTCGCCCTCGTTGATACCGGTCTCTTCCATTGTCTCGAAACGCTTCCAGTCAATCTCGGAGATGTGCAACAAACCATCCTTGCCGGGCATGAACTCAACGAATGCACCATAAGGCATTACGCTGCGCACTGTGCCCTCGTAAACCTCACCGGCCTCGGGGATTGCAACGATTGCGCGAATCTTTGCAATGGCGTCATTGATTGCCTTGCCGTTGTTTGCAGCAATCTCAATGATACCTTCGCCCTCAACCTCCTCGATAGAGATTGTAGCACCGGTCTCTTCCTGCATACCCTGGATAATCTTTCCGCCCGGGCCAATGACTGCACCGATGAACTCCTTGGGAATGCGCATTGTCTCAATGCGTGGAGCATGGGGTTTGAGTTCGGCGCGTGGTTCGGCAATGCACTCGGTAATCTTGCCGAGGATGTGCATGCGGCCCTCGCGTGCCTGGTTGAGTGCCTTTTCGAGGATTTCGTATGAAAGACCGTCGACCTTGATATCCATCTGTGTTGCAGTGATACCGTCAACAGTACCTGTCACCTTGAAGTCCATGTCGCCCAAATGGTCCTCATCGCCGAGGATATCACTGAGGACTGCATATTTCTCCTCACCTGCGTTCTTGATGAGACCCATTGCGATACCTGAAACGGGTTTCTTGATTTTTACGCCGGCGTCCATGAGTGCGAGTGTACCTGCACATACTGTAGCCATTGAAGAAGAACCGTTTGACTCGAGGATATCGGATACCACGCGTACGCAGTAAGGATAATCGGCAGGAATCATATTCTTCAACGCACGGCAAGCAAGGTTACCGTGACCAATCTCGCGACGGCCTACACCACGCTGCGGGCGTGCCTCGCCTGTTGAGAACGGTGGGAAGTTATAGTGAAGCAGGAAACGCTCTGTGCCCTGGTTCATTACATCGTCGATAATCTTCTCGTCGCGCTTTGTACCCAGAGTTACGGTTGTAAGAGACTGTGTCTCGCCACGTGTGAACACGGCTGAACCGTGAGGGCCGGGGAGATAACCTGCCTCGCACCAGATGGGGCGTATTTCGGTTGTCTTGCGACCGTCGAGGCGCTTGCCTTCGTCGAGAATGCAACGGCGCATGGCCTCTTTCTCTACATCGTGGTAGTAGCGGTCGATGAGAGCACCCTTCTCCTCGAGTTCCTCTTCGGTGAAGCGGGTCTTGAACTCTTCCTTGATGGCCTCGAAAGCCTCGCCGCGACCATGCTTGTCGTTGTTGCCGCTTGCGGCTACAGCGTATGCCTTTGCATAGCATGCTTCGTGAACCAAAGCACGGAGTTCTTCGTCGTTAACCTCGTGGCAGTACTCGCGCTTAACGGTTGAACCGACCTCTTCCATGAGTTCCATCTGAGCCTTGCAATGTACCTTGATTGCCTCGTGTGCAACCTTCATGGCCTCGAGCAGGTCGCTCTCGGAAACTTCCTTCATCTCGCCCTCGACCATCATTATGTTGTCGTATGTAGCGGCAACCATGATGTCCATGTCGGCCTCCTCGAGCTGTGCGAATGTGGGGTTAACCACGAACTCGCCACCGATACGTGCTACGCGCACCTCGGAAATGGGACCGCCGAAAGGAATGTCGGAAACTGCAAGGGCTGCCGAAGCGGCAAGACCTGCAAGAGCGTCGGGCATGTCGACACCATCGGCCGAAAAGAGCACGATGTTCACATAAACCTCAGCGTGGTAGTTATCGGGGAAGAGAGGACGAAGAGCACGGTCGACCAGACGGCATGTCAGGATTTCATAATCCGAAGCCTTACCCTCGCGCTTTGTAAAACCGCCGGGGAAACGTCCGAATGACGCATATTTCTCTTTGTACTCTACCTGTAAAGGCATAAAATCGGTGCCCGGTACAGCGTCCTTCGCTGCACAGACTGTGGCAAGCAACATCGTATTGCCCAGACGCAACATAACAGAACCGTCGGCCTGCTTGGCCAACTTGCCTGTCTCAATGGTAATCACGCGTCCATCGGGCAGTGCCACATTTTTCGTAACAACATTCATCTTTTATATTCTTTTTAAAACAAAAATTTTTCTTATTCCCGCAAAGATATGCATTTTTCCATATTTTAACTATCTTTGCAGCCAAAATTTTAATATTTATGAGATTTTTAAACACAAGAACACTCTTTTCGGCATTGGTGACCGGAATATTTTTGCTTTTTGTATACTCATGCAACAACAGCAATAACGGCACGGCTGCCGGTCCATGCTTTACCATAAACGGCACCATTGACAATGCCGGAGGCAAGACCATATACCTGGCCAACGAATCGCTTGCAGGAACAATAATCCTGGATTCAGCCAAGATTGGCGACGACGGCGAGTTCACTTTCTCGCAGCCAAGACCGGAGAGTTTCGAGTTCTACATCGTAGGATTCAGGAACGGGACCCCCGCAGTAATTGCAATAGATTCCACGGAGACGGTGACACTCACGGCCGACGCCGATGATTTTGCCGGGTACGCAATAGAGAACAGCAGCGAGAGTGAGAAGGTAAAGGAACTCTACACTTTAGTCAGAGCGCTCGAGAAACAGATAAGCGCCATGAAACCCGACGCGTCGTTCATGAAGAAGAAAGCCGCACTCTTGGAAGAGTTCAAGGAGAATATTGCCAAACAGTACATTGTACCTGCGCCCTACAGACCAAGCGCCTACCTTGCATTGTGGCTCACAATGAAAGGTGAGACCATTTTCAAGCCCATGGAGAACAGGACCGACAGCAAATGCTATGCAGCGGTCGCAACGGGCATGAAAATGCACTACCCCGACGCGCAAAGGACAAAACACCTGTGCAGCATTGCCGAAGAGGGCATGAAGGCCACACGCCCGATAACAAAGCAGGAGATTGAGCAGATAGAGAGTCTCACGGGCACTGCAAGCACAAGCAACCTCTTCGAGATTCGCCTCCCCAACCGTGACGGCGACAGCATTAGCCTATCATCACTAAAAGGAAAGGTTGTGTTACTCGACTTCACTCTCTTTGAATACCATAAGATGAAAATGCGCAACATTGACCTGCGCGAAATACATGACCGGTACAGCAAGAAGGGGCTGGAGATTTATCAGGTATCGCTCGACAGCCGCGAACATTACTGGCAGCAGGAGACCGTGGGCTTGCCATGGAAATGTGTACGCGACGGCAGAGGGAACGCCTCGCCTTACCTTGTACAGTTCAACGTGCAGTCGTTGCCTACATTCTACCTCATAGACAGGAACGGGGAGATTGTAATGCGTGACACCCAGGCGGGGGACCTTGCAAAGGAGATTGAAAAACTGCTGAAGAAATGACAGTTGCCGCTCGGCAATTAATGTTACAAAAGTTCAAAATCTACAAAAATTCACCAATTTAATTTGGTTATTAATTAAAAAGGGCCTACCTTTGCAACACATAAAGAGGGAAATTGGGTTCCAGCACTCGTGTTGGAATCCTTTGTTTTACTGTTTTTTAAAATAGGAAGAAAATGAGTTATATGTCAGAAGACGGCTACAAGAAGCTGTTGGCCGATTTGAAAGAACTGGAGGCAAAACGCCCCGAAATTGTACGTCAGATTGCCGAGGCACGCGACAAAGGCGACCTCTCGGAGAATGCGGAATACGACGCAGCAAAGGAGGCTCAAGGCCTGCTTGAAATGCGCATAAGTGAGTTGAAGATGGTGATTGCCGACGCAAAAATAATAGACACATCAAAGTTGAACACCGACACAGTGCAGGTGCTCACAAAGGTGGGGCTGAAGAACACAAAGACAGGTGCAGCAATGCAGTACACCATTGTACCCGAAAGCGAAGCGAACCTGCGCGAGGCAAAAATCTCAATCAACACACCTATCGCAAAGGGTCTGCTTGGCAAGAAAGTGGGCGACGTTGCCGAAATTACAGTGCCGCAGGGCAAACTGTACCTTGAAATCACAAGCATTTCATTCTAAAAGAGGAGAACACCATGGCAACGATATTCAGCAAGATAGCAGCCGGCGAAATACCCAGCTACAAGGTGGCAGAGAATGAGCAGTTCTATGCATTCCTTGACATAAACCCGCTTGCGAAGGGACACACGCTTGTAATTCCAAAGCGCGAGGTAGACTACTTCTTTGACCTGACCGATGAGGAGATTGGAGCAATGCAGGTGTTTGCAAAGAGAGTGGCCGAAGGCATAAAGCGAGCCTTCCCTTGCATTAAAGTGGGGCAGGCCGTGCTGGGGCTTGAAGTTCCTCACGCGCACATACACTTGGTGCCAATGCAGAGCGAAAGGGACATGCTCTTCACCAACCCCAAGTTAAAGTTGACACCTGAAGAATTCGCGGAGATTGCCGCCAAAATAGCGAACGAGATTGCCTGACGGCAATCTCGTTCGCTATTTAGAAAAAAATGCAAAGTTACTGCTTTTATGAATTCGCGGATATAATCACTGCCACTTGAAGTAATATACATACTTATCATCCTCGGTACAAGACTTCAGATAACCATCCTCGTAAAATGTATACTCGAAAGTGTAAGTTTGCGTAGAAACACCATATTGATTTTTATCGTTGCGGACTACCTTGGATGGCAATGCAGTCTGGGCAGCACCAATCATCTGCGGCATGACACGGAACAGGTACTCATCGTCCTCAATGAAACCGCCAAGCAACGGGAAGAACCCCTTACACTCCTCATCGGAATAATAGAATTTGTAACTGCGTGATTCATATGGAGAAATTTCCTCGACAACGCTTGACAAGCGGTCGTTGCTCCAAAAACAACGTTTTTCACCATAATAATCATCGTGACTTATCTTTATCAAGCGACCCGAACTGTCATAAGAAAACGTTGTGATATCACCGTCTTCAAGATCAAGTTCTTCAACTATTTTGCCATTCTTGACCGTGTAGGAAAGCTCATCCTCATAATCATCACTCACCGTGATATCTTCTCCTTCCCAAGAATACTGTGTAATATGTTCATAATAGAAACCACTAAATTCTTCTATTTCGGACTCTATGGCAGAAACCAAATTCCCGTTTTTGTCATAACTAAAAGTCATAGAATCATTTTCGTCTGACGTTGAAATGCTTACCAACTTTTTGAACTTTGACGGATTAGAAGACGAAGAGTTATCAGAGCCTTTGTCATCCTCGCAAGAGATGACACACAACATCAATGCCATAACAGGCAATAAGAACTTTTTTTTCATAGTATTGTCATTTTACGATTGCCGGCAGTCCCAGACCGGCAATATGTAACAAAATAAAAAAGCGTAGGAACTGTACTGTCACCCGTTCCACGCCTCGAGGCTCTGGTATGCCCATCACTGTCGGAACGAGCAACGCAGAGCCTACGCAATTATGTATAACACACAACAGGCAACAAAGTTGGGAACCCAAATTGTCACCATGCGTATAAATACACACCATAGACATCTATCGTTGCCTTGTCTTTGACAGTGTTGAAATTTACCAGATTCCGAAGCGTCAAGAACAAAGCGCCAATAAACGCTTTCAATAAATAAGTCCCTCCACTCGCCCGTTTGCACAGACCCTGCGAAGGTTTACGCAAATATACCTGTTAAATTCAAATTATGCAACAAGGTTATAAAATATTTCATTATCAAAAATTGCAATCTTTTTTTTCACTATCTTCGCAGAAAGAAGCGATAAAAAAACACACTATGCGCATACTTATAAGCAACCCCACAATAGTTAACAATGGAGAGCAGTTCCAAGGCTCCATTGTAGTGAACAAAGGCAAGATTACCGAAATTCTGCGCGGCAACGCGTTGCCGCGTACCGCGTGCGACGAGATTGTCGAGGCTACAGGCCTCTACCTTATACCGGGAGTAATCGATGACCATGTACACTTCCGCGAGCCGGGTCTTACCCAAAAGGCAACCATAACCACAGAGAGCCGCGCCGCTGCTGCCGGTGGAGTGACATCGTTCATGGAAATGCCGAACACTGTTCCGCAGACAACCACATTGAAAGCTCTGAAAGAGAAGTTTGCCATTGCAGCAAAGGATAGTGCAATAAATTATTCGTTCTACTTTGGCGCAACCAACAAGAACGTGGACTGTTTTTCAAAACTGAACAGGAACAAGGTGTGCGGAATAAAACTGTTCATGGGTTCCAGCACCGGTAACATGCTTGTGGACAAGGCCGCCGAACTTGAAAAAATCTTTGCCGAGGCAACAAGGCTTGACATGCCCGTTGCCGTGCACTGCGAAGATAGCAACATCATTACCCGCAACGCGCAGCGTGTGAAGGAAGAGGCGGGCGAGGACGCCGGGGTGGAGTATCACCCGGCAATACGCAGCGCCGAGGCATGCTACAGGAGCACCAAGAGCGCCGTGGAACTGGCAATGAAGCACGGCACACGCCTCAACGTAATGCACATAAGCACGGCAAAGGAACTGGAGCTGCTAAGCAGCGCACCATTGCAGGTAAAGAGGATTACGGCCGAGGTTACTCCGGCACATCTCACATTCTGTGACAAGGACTATACACGTTTGGGAACAAGGATAAAATGCAACCCGGCAATCAAGAGCATTGAGGACCGCGAAGCATTGCGCAAGGCTGTAGCCGACGGAAGGATTGACGTTGTGGGCACCGACCATGCACCGCACCTGCCAAAGGACAAGGAGGGGGGCGCATTGAAGGCGGCGTCGGGCATGCCGAGCATACAGTTCTCGCTGCTTGCAATGCTGAGACTTGCCGACGAGGGCGCATTTACACTTGAAACACTTGTCGAGAAGATGTGCCATGCCCCCGCAAGGATATACAATGTGGAGAAGCGCGGATTCATTGAGAAAGGTTACCACGCCGATTTTGTATTGCTCAACCCCGACAGGGCACACACCGTGACTGCCGACGACATAATGAGCAAATGCGGTTGGAGTCCCTTTGAAGGTGAGACATTCGAGTGGGCAGTGGAACAGACATGGGTAAACGGAGAATGTGTATACAGAAACGGCAGAATAAACGAAGAAGTACGCGGGAAATCGCTTAAATTCAACCGATGAAAAGGAGTGTTTTCCACTATAGTGTAGAGGAGGTTGCCCCATACATAGACTGGAGTTACCTGTTGCATGCATGGGGAGTCAGCGGCATACAGCACGCAGCAACTGCCGAGGAACTCATGCGCGACGCAAAGGAAATTCTGCAGGAGACAGGCAACAGCCGCTGCATACATGCCGTCTTTGCACTGTGCAATGCCACCGGAAACGGCGACGATATAATGATTGAGGGCACACGCCTACCCCTGCTGCGCCAACAGCACCGCCTTGATGGCAAACCGAACTTATGCCTCAGCGACTTCGTTTCACCAAGAGGGGACAAAATCGGTCTTTTTGCCACAATGGTAGAAGACGCTTTCGGTAGCGGATATGCCGACGACTACAGGAGAATCATAGCACTGGTGCTTGCCGACAGGCTTGCCGAGGCCGCAGCAACGCTCATGCACCGTACGGTGCGCACCGACAACAGATATTGGGGATATGTCCCTGACGAGAAACTGACAATAGATGAGTTGAACCGCGAAGAATACCAAGGCATTCGCCCTGCCGTAGGTTACCCGTCGTTACCCGACCAGAGTGTTATTTTCATAATAGACAGTATTCTTCAGGTTGGCGACATTGGGATTATACTCACGCCCAACGGCGCCATGTCGCCCCATTCATCGGTGTGCGGGCTCATGCTCTCACACCCTGCTGCAAGATACTTCGCTGTGGGGGAAATAACGGATGAACAACTGCATGACTACTGCGCACGCCGCAAAGTACCGGCAGAAAAAATAAAAAGGTTCCTTGTCCGCAACATAAGAGGTTAAAACCTTTATTTCCTCGACCTTTTGCCATCAACATCCAAAAAAACGCTATATTTGCAAAAGGAAACAATATTAAATATTATATAATATGTTAAGGAAGATTCTACACCCGCTCTACATTTTGTATCAGGTTCTTTTTGCATGGTGGGCAGCACTCATCGTAGTTGCAATAACAGCAATAATCATCAGCGTGTTCGGGCACCATTTCAAAATTAAGAATGCCGACCACACACCTGCCGTAATCTGGTGCAGACTCACTTGCTGGATTTTCCTCATTCCGGTAAAGGTTATCGACAGGGACAAATATGTGAAGAAGGACGAAACCTACATTTTTGCGGCCAACCACCAGGGCATGTTCGACATATTCATAATGTACGGATACATTTGCAAGCGGTTCAAGTGGATTATGAAGGATTCACTGCGCAAAATGCCTCTCCTTGGACTGGCCTGCGAGCAGACAGGACATATATTCGTGAACCGCTCTACCCCACAGAAGGACTTGCTTAGAAAGTCGATAAGCACACTCAAAGGTGGTGCGTCAATGGGTATCTTCCCCGAGGGCACACGCTGCAGGAACGGTAAATTGGGAACATTCAAGAAGGGTGCTTTTGTAATTGCCAACATGGCACAGAAAACAATAATTCCGGTTGCAATACAGGGTTCATATGACATTCTGCCAAAGGGCTGCAAATGCCTGCACTGGTCGCCCGTGACAATCACATTCCATGCGCCGGTCGAGTGTAAGGGACGCGACAGCGAGAATGTGGAACGCATGATGAACGAAACACGTGCCGCCATTGCAAAGACACTGGGACAAGAATAAAAGAGAAGAACATTTGAAAACAAAAAGATTATAAACTATGAAGAAATTATTCGCGACACTGCTAATGGCAGTACTTTTTACCCCGCAGATGATGGCCGACGAGGGCATGTGGCTGTTGCAACTCATGCGCCAGCAGAACCTTGAGGACCAAATGCGCAAACAGGGACTACAGATGTCGGTTGACGGCATTTATTCACCCGACGCACCTTCATTGAAGGACGCCATAGGAATTTTCGGCGGTGGATGTACAGGTGAGGTAATCTCTCCCAACGGACTTGTAATAACAAACCACCACTGCGGTTTCAGTTTCATACAGCAGTTGAGCACAGTTGAGCACAACTACCTGCACAACGGTTTCTGGAGCCAGAGTTACGAAGAGGAACTCCCTTGCGAGAACATCGGCTTCACATTTGTAGTAAAGATTACCGATGTTACCGACGAGGTCAACAAGCGCATGGAGAATGGTGAGATTACCGAAGAACAGTCGTTCGACCGTCAGGCGCTGGCAAAGATAGGCAAGGAACTGTTCGACGCTGACAATATCGAGGGCAAGGAGTACATGTATCCGCAGTTGCTCCCCTACTTCGAAGGCAACAGGTTCTACCTTGTATATTACAAGAAGTATACCGATGTGCGCCTTGTAGCAACCCCTCCCAACTCAATAGGCAAATTCGGTGGCGAGACCGACAACTGGATGTGGCCGCGCCACACCGGCGACTTCTCGGTATTCCGTATTTATGGCGACAAGAACGGCAACCCTGCTGCATACAGCAAGGAGAATGTGCCCTTGAGTACTCCAAAGTACCTGAACATTTCACTTGCAGGATTTGAAGACGGAGATTTCGCTATGATTATGGGATTTCCCGGCAGCACATCGCGCTACCTCACAGGCGACGAAGTGAAGCAGAGAATGTTCCAGGAGAACGAGCCACGCATTGCAATGCGCGATGTAACACTCAAGATTATACGCGAAGAGATGGCAAAGAGCGAGGATATCGCCATCAGATATGCCAACAAGCAGGCCCGCATAAGCAACTACTGGAAGAATTCCATAGGAATGAACAAGGCCATCGTGGACAACAAGGTTGTTGAAACAAAACTTGCCGAGGAGGCCGCATTCAAGGCATGGGCACAGAAGAACGGCAAGGACGAGTACGTGAACGTGGTCGAGGAAATCAATGCCTGCGTTGAAATGATGAACCGCACAATGTACCTCTCAACAGTTACATCGGAACTCATCATGAATGTGGAGTTCATATTCCGCAACCTCATTGCCGACAACAAGACTATGTTCGACGACCCCTCAAAGCTCGAGGCTACAATGAAAAACATTTATGCATGGCTGCACGAGCGCGACTATGTACATGGCATTGACCGCCGCATTGCAAAAGAGGTGCTGCCGCTCTACTTTGAACTGACAAAGCCCGAGGAGCGCAGCGATTACCTCAACGGAGTATATGCAAAATACAAAGGCAACCTTGACAAGTACATCGATGATGTTTATGACAACTCTATTCTTGCCAATGAGGCCAACCTGAATAAGTTCCTGAAGAAACCTTCGCTCAAGAAATTCGAGAAGGACCCTGCCATGCAGTTGCGCACTGCCGTATTGGGTTCATACCGCGCAATAATGGCAAAGGCTGCTGAATTTGCAAGCGTCATCAACCCGCTGCACAAGAGATATCTCAAGGGACTTATGGAGATGGCGAACGGCGCTCCGGTATACCCTGACGCGAACTTTACAATGCGCATGACCTACGGCAACGTTAAGCCTTACCAGCCAAAGGATGGTGTCACATACAACTACTACACTACCCTCAAAGGTGTAATGGAGAAAGAAGACCCCAACAACAGCGAATTCATTGTACCTGCACGCCTGAAAGAACTCTATGAGACCAAGGATTATGGAGAATATGCAATGGCAAACGGCGAAATGCCCGTAGCCTTCCTCACAACAAACGACATCACCGGCGGCAACAGCGGCAGCGGCGTGCTCAACGGCAACGGCGAACTCATAGGTCTTGCATTCGACGGCAACTGGGAGTCACTGAGCGGCGATATAAACTTCGACGACAACCTGCAGCGTTGTATAAACGTAGACATACGCTATGTGCTCTTTGTTATCGAGAAGTTGGGTAACTGCAAACGCATAATCGACGAGATGAATATCGTGAAATAACGTGCAAGTTGCATAAATAGAAATGAACGGTTGAGAATTCTCAACCGTTCATTTCTATTTACCGCAAGCCAGGAATTACATGCCCAATTTCTTCAAGAGGTCGGGACGGTGCATGCTCTTGAGCATGCGGGCAATCTCCTTGCGTTCTTCGGGTTTATACCAGAAGAAGAACCTGCGTTGCGACTCCTTGTCGTGCATTGAGCGCGCCACATACACTTTTTCACCGGTTTCGGGATTTATGCCGGTGTAGTACATTTCGGTGGCCATTGTCATGGGAGTGGGAGTGAAATCCTGTACCTGTTCAAGGTGAAAGTTCAGTTGACGTGTCTCGGCCGCAAGTTCAGCCATGCTCTCCATGGTGCTACCCGGATGACTGCTTATGAAATAAGGTATTAGCTGCTGCTTCAGGTTATGCTTGCCGTTAATGCTGTCAAATATTTTCTTGAACTCATGGAACTGACGGAACGGGGGCTTGCGCATAAGTTTCAGCACGGAGTCGTTTGTATGCTCGGGCGCCACCTTGAGCCTGCCGCTCACATGGTTAGTTATCAATTCCTCGGTGTAACGCGCTGTGACAGCATCGCGCACGGGGTCACCGCTTTTGTAAAGAAGCATATCGTAACGGACTCCGCTACCGATAAAACTCTTCTTTATCCCCGGCATGGAATCAACTTTCCTGTAGAGTTCGAGCAATGCAGAGTGGTCGACATCCATATTGGGGCATATCTTGGGCTGTATGCATGAGGGACGGGAGCACTTTGCGCAGAGTTCGCTGTTGCGCCCCTTCATCATGTACATGTTGGCCGATGGACCGCCGAGGTCGGAAAGATAACCTTTGAAGTCGTCCATCTTTGAAATGGCCTCTACCTCGCGCAGAATACTCTCCTGACTGCGGTTTACGACAAACTTACCCTGATGGGCCGAGATTGTGCAGAAGGCACAGCCGCCGAAGCAGCCGCGGTGGATGTTCACCGAATGCTTTATCATGTCGTACGCAGGAATGCGCTTGCCTTTGTACTTAGGATGGGGAAGACGTGTATATGGGAGGTCGAAACTATGGTCGAGTTGCTCGGTTGTCATTGTGGGAAAAGGAGGGTTTATGACCACTACCCCTTCATCGGTCTCCTGCAACAACCGCTTTGCCGTGACCTTGTTCGATTCTTTTTCTATTGCCAGGAAGTTTGCAGCCTGTTTCTCTTTACTTTTGAGACATTCGCAGTGCGGGGCAAGAAGTCTGTCGTTGTTTTCATCGGGAACTATATCCTCACGGCGGGCAAGATAACCAGTCTGCCTTATCCCACGGCAGATGTACCTTGCTTCGGCAGCCGTCATATATACCGAACCTGTTTCCGAGAGTCTCTCCTTCATTGCTGCAACAAGCGCAAGAATCGGTTGCTCGCCCATGCCGTATACAAGAATATCGGCCTTACTGTCGACGAGAATGCTCTTCTTGAGCGAATCCTGCCAATAATCGTAGTGTGTGAAACGGCGCATGGAGGCCTCAATGCCGCCGATGACAACGGGGACATCGGGGTAGAGTTCCTTCAGGATTGTAGAATATACGGTTGTGGCATATTCGGGTCGCATGCTGTGTTTGCCATTGGGGGAGTAGGCGTCCTCGCTACGGAATCTTTTGGCTGCCGTGTATTTGTTTACCATTGAGTCCATGCAACCGGCCGATATACCGAAGAACAACCTGGGACGACCCATCTTCTTGAAGTCGCGCAGGTCGTCCTGCCAGTTCGGTTGGGGGACTATTGCAACCCGGAGTCCTTCGGCCTCGAGCAGACGTCCGATGACAGCTGCGCCGAACGATGGGTGGTCAACATATGCGTCGCCACTGAAAATGACAACGTCCATCTCGTCCCAACCGCGCATTTCGGCCTCCTTGCGGGTTGTGGGCAACCAATCTGTGACCTTACGGTTATTCATTGCCTGCCGCAGCGCTCTCGACTGAAAGTTGCTGTACCAGCCAGTCGTTGTAACACTTGAGGAGATTTCCCAGACCAAGCGCCTTCATATCTTCGTGATAGAGTACAAGGCATAATTCAAGCAGGTCCTTGGAGTCCATCTTCTGGGAAGCAATGAGGGAGCGTACCGTCAAACGCAGTTTGTCGAGCGACTCCTCATTTACGATACCCATGCTGTTTGCAACCCTGTCGAGCAGAGAGTACTTCCTTATAATCTGCAACTGGGTCTCGGTAACCTCAATGGTGCGGGTACCCGATGCATTTGCATTGATTTTCATATATTCTGTCTTGTTTGTCTGTTCCATATTGCGGTGCTAAGGTAGCAAATATTATTGACAGCAGGGTCATTCGGCCACCATAATCTTTACCGTGCGTGAACCGTCGGCCTCTTCTTCGACAAAAACCTGCACACAATCCTCGGGCAGGAGCTCCTCGACAAGCTCGGGCCACTCGATGAAACAGGTGGCGCCGCTGTAGAAATACTCCTCATACCCCATGTTGTAAACCTCTTCAAGTGATTTTATACGATAGAAATCGAAATGATATATGGTATTCTGTTCCCTATCCTCGTACTCGTTTACTATTGCAAAAGTGGGTGAGTTCACCGGGTCTTCTACACCCAATTCGCTGCAGATACTCTTGATGAGCGTTGTCTTGCCACTGCCCATTTTACCGTAGAATGCAAATATGCGACCGGGAGCAACGAACTGAGCGAATTCGTGCGCTGCATGAGGGTAATCCTCAAGGCCGTTTATTGTTATTGTGTAGTCTTTCATAATCATAATCCTTTGGGACGCAAACGTATCAATGGCACAAGCATCTCTTCCATCGATATTCCGCCGTGCTGGAACGTGTCCTTATAATATTGTACGTAATAGTTATAGTTGTTGGGATAGGCAAAGAAGTTGCTGCCCGTTGCAAATATGTAGCTCGTGCTCAGGTTGGGTGCCGGCAGAAACGCTTTGGCCGGTTCCTTTATCTCGAAAACATCCTTACCACTGTAATTCAACGCCTTACCAAGTTTATAACGGAGGTTGGTATTGGTATTCTTGTCGCCTATCACTTTTGTGGGACTGTCAACCTGTATGCTGCCGTGGTCGGTGGTTATGACTACGGTGTAACGGTTGTCGGCAAGGTAGCGGAACAGTCTCTTTATTGCCGAATGACGCAGCCATGACAATGTTATGGAGCGGTATGCAGCCTCGTTGGCGGCAAGTTCGCGCACCATGAGCGATTCGGTGCGGGCATGCGAAAGCATATCGATAAAATTGATTACAAGCACATTGATATCGTTTCGGGCAAGGGAGTTGAGCGTGTCCATGTACTTCTCGGCAGCCGATGAGGTCAGGACCTTTGCATAAGAGAATGTATCCTTGCGGCGATAACGGGAAATTTGCGTTGCAATGAGTTCTTCTTCGTTCAGATTCTTGCCCTCTTCGTCCTCCTCGTCGACCCATAGAGCCGGGAACATCTCCTTTATCTGTTTGGGCATGAGACCCGAAAAAATTGCATTGCGGGCATATTGCGTTGCGGTGGGAAGTATGCTTGTGTAGAGTTCCTCCTCAATGTTGAAGTCGCTGCCTATTTCCTGGGCAAGTACGCGCCATTGGTCGTAACGGAAATTGTCTATGATTACAAAGAATACCTTTTCGCCGTTGTCAAGCAACGGGAACAGACGGTCACGGAATATGTCGTTGCTCATGAGAGGACGCTCTTCGCGCGGCGAGGACATCCACTCCATATAGTTCTGCCTGACAAAGCGCCCGAACATGCTGTTGGCCTCGGCCTTCTGCGATTTGAGCATTTCGCGCATTTGCATGTCGGCATTCTCGAGTTCCAGTTCCCAATAAACAATCTTCTTGTAAACCTCCTGCCACTCTTCAATGCTCCTTGCGTCGGAAATCTGCATTGAGAGCCTGCCGAAGTTCTGCTGATAGGCGGTGTTTGCCTTCTCGGCGACAATCTCCTTGCTATGGATATTCTTCTTCAGCACAAGAAGTATTTGGTGAGGGTTGACCGGTTTAATGAGATAGTCGGCAATCTTTGAACCTATTGCCTGTTCCATGATATCCTCCTCTTCACTCTTGGTAACCATAACCACAGGGGTGGCCGGGTGAAGTTCTTTTATCCTGGTCAGGGTCTCGAGACCGGTGAGACCGGGCATGTTCTCATCGAGCAGAATGAGGTCAAAGGCCTCATTCCTGCATGCCTCAATGGCGTCGGGCCCGTTCGTTACCTTTGTAACTTCGTACCCTTTACCCTGCAGGAAGATTATATGGGGGCTCAAGAGTTCAATCTCATCATCGGCCCATAGGAGTCTGTATGCCATAAGTATTATTCCACCTCTTTGTTATTATTTTCAGCAGTTTTCACTTTCTTCTCTCTGTAATCGGGTTCGTCGATGGTGTACCCGTCAATCTCAAGTTCGGGTATTCCCATGAAATTCTGTTCGTAGAACTTCTCATATTCGCCGAACGTGTAATACTGTAACAACAAATCAAGATTTGTTTTTGATATTATGAGGGCATTTATTCCTTCGAGCAGCCTTGCAGTCTCGGCATTCGAGTAAAGCCTCTTGCGGTATACATAGGCTTCGTCGAAATTAAGGAACTCCTTGACCTCGAGCAGTGTCACCCGGGCCTGTTTCTCGAATACTATCTCGAAGTTGCGTACCATGTAACGCGAGAAGTTATACCTTGCAATCTCAAAGAGCAGACGCTTCTCGTCGAGCGAGTCGTTAGGATATGCAAGCACAAAGTAATATGGTTCGTTACGCTCGGCTACAAATGGAGGAACGCTGTCACCGGTACTCCTTATCGTACCATCGGCCTTGCGGTCCCAGATAGAAAGGGATATTCCGCTCTGTAACAGCCTGCCTTCCTTTATGCCTGTAGATATGTCACCGGCCATGCGACTTACACTATCGGACGGATAATAGGCCACAATCTCGCCAAGAGCCTTGAGTGCCTCGTCCTGCTTGCCTCCATAGAGTTTGGACATAGCGTCAATGAACATGAAACGTGCGCGGTGATTACCCTTGGGGTACTTCTGGGCCGCAAGGCTGTTCTCCTCTTCCACCATGGCATACTCACCCGCCATGTAGTGCGAATAGGCTTTCACATAAAGCGAGTCCTCTTTGTGTCTACGCGTGGCAGCATTGTCAAAATAATCGGGTTGCTGTATGAGTTTTGTCATTGCGCTGTCGGGGAAGTGCTGCATGAGCAAGAGTTTATAGCGCTCGGCAATCTCAGGTTCTTCCCATCTTGAACCGGCTATGAAGAGGTTGAAGTATGTATCGGCAATCTTTTCGTATTGCGGATAATCATCGGCAACCCTTTCGAGGTACTTGATGGCAAGTTCCTTGTCACCCACGACATCCTTGAACCTGACACCCGACTCGAAAAGGGCTTCGCACAATGCCTTGTGTGCATTTTCTTTCTGTTCGTCGGTCACCGGAATCTGCTGTAGATAATACTCCCGCGTGGTGGGGTCCGTGGACAATGTATCCTCGGGGAGGGGTTCCGGGTCGAGCATTACCGAATCGGCCTGCAATATCGAATCGGAATCGAGCATATCGGTATCGGGCGATATACTGTCTTCAAGGATTGCGTTGTCGGCCATAAGGGATGATATTTCGTGACTGAAGCGCCAATAGTCCTTCAGTTCCCTATCACCCCACTGTTGCTTGAAAGAGCGAACGCCTTGGGCAACAAGTTTGCTGTTGTAGAAGTACCATTGCTGCTGCTCAGTGGGGTCCTGTATTGTCATGTCGGCCATGGAACCGGCATTATCGAGTTCGCTGCCGCCGCTCTCGCGCTCTGTCTTCTTCTCTTCTTTTTTGCGGAGTTCTTCAAGACGTTTGGCCTCCTCAATGCGCTCGTCTATTATGGGATTGAGTTTCTCGGGCGGGAGAGTGGACCAATAGAGCAGTTCACTCTGCTTCTCTACTACATCGGTAAACTGTACTATATTGCCGAGCACCTGACTGCGGAACAGCGCCTCGTCGTACCCCGCTGTCGCTTCGCTTATCATGGGGACACCTTTGGAATAGTTCTCGTTGGCTTTGGAGAACTTTTCCTGGTTCCAGTAGATTTTTGCCAAAGAAAAATGGAGCATACCCGTGCCGTAACCGCTTGTCGCCCCCTCGGCCACACCGGTCTCATAGGCCTTGATTGCCTCGGCCGTATCCTTACGGCTCATGTGTATATTGCCTATGGCATAGTATATCTGGGACAAGTATTCCTCGTTCTTGGGAGAACGCGCCATGCGTTTGAGTTTGCGTAGAATTTTCTTGTGGTTTTCGGTTGTAGCGGTCTCGGTCTGACGTATGCGCGCATTGAACTCCAGTTCATATGGGGGACTCTTGGATATTGTCTTGCCGAAACTTTTATATGCGGCCATGCTGTCGCCCGTCGCTGCATAAAGCTGACCCAAAAGATAATACTCGCGGGCCTTGTCAAGGGATGTTGCCCCGTCGCGCTTCATGCCTTTGACAACATGCGGAATAGCCTCATCAAGACGGGTTTGTTTGAGCAAAAGGTTCCCTTTTGCCTGCGCAAACTCTTCATCGAGCGATTCGGGAACCGTGTCACGCTGCACACGTTGCAGTATCTCTTCGGCCTCATAGAGCCAGTCGAGTTCGCTGTAACATTCGGCAAGTCTTATGCGGGCCCGGGCCACAATATTGCGGTCATCCTCGTATAGACGTGAAATGTATATGTATGTACTTGCTGCTTCGGTGAACTCCCCTTTTTGCATTTGGGAATCGGCCAGCAGGAACCATGCACGCCACAGGAAGGGATTGAACTCCTTCTTGGCATAGAAACGTTTCTGTTTAGGACTCAATTTCTTGCCCGAAGGTTTCTTAGGGCGCCTTTTTATCGAGTGATTCTTGATTGCTTTCTGCGCCTTTTCAATAGCCTTGTCATATTTGTCAGTACCCTGCTTCTGTGTATTCTCATCGCTTATCGTCAGCAGAGGCAACAGTTCAAGATAGTTATCCTTGTGTCCTTTGGACTGCGCCTTGAGGGCCTGGTCATAGGCCTGTTTGCCGTTGTAATAGGTGTTATAACGTGCTGTAAAGGCATGATATGCGCGCGTGGCGGCTGTATTCTTCTTGCGGCTTGCACAGTTGCACAAGCCAAGCACAGCCACTAATGCGAATATATACAAAAAGCCTTTCTTCACGTCTGTAAAAATTATATACTATAATAACTTGGAAGATACAGTTTTATTGTCCTGCGCATGATTACTTGCGGAGAATCATAAGGACCTCCTCCCTCACTTCATCGGGCAATTCAATGCCACGTGTCTGCAAGCACTGCACCCAAGTGTCTACCTCCTCCTCTTTCATGGTATAAAGCACCTGCCGGAACTCCTCGATGTCACTCTCGGTATATTCCTGCGGGGCGACGCCCTTGAAACGGTCAAGTTCCTCATCATCGAAATAAAGGCCTTCGCCGCCATTCCCCTTCTCACAGTTTGCATGTCTGCCGCAACAACCGCCTTCACTGCCATGGTCATGATGTTCCTCGACCACCTGACCGGCCTTGCCATACTTCCTTAAGAAACAGAAGGCAACAATCATGAGCAGCAGAACAACACACAGAATAATCGTATTTCCCATTATTGCCATTTTTACACTCGCGAAGATACTCAATAAAATTGAGAAGCCATTTGATTTCTCTTAAAATAAATTACTATATTACATAAAATAGCAAAAGGCAACAAACTCCGCTGACAAAATGCCAAAAGACACAAACCGTAGTTACCACACAAACAAATAACACTTTTCATCATTTCAGACTAAAAAAATATCAATTTGTTGCACATAATAAATAAATTGTTGTATCTTCGCTCGCATTCAAGACAAAACTGCGCTTTGAATAAAATTAGCAAAATGACAGTACAATAAATTAAATAAAGAATAAAAAGAATATCGACATGGACAAATTCAGTTACGGCCTCGGAATGGGAATAGGCCAGAATCTACTATCAATGGGTGTAAAAGAGATGAACGTCGAGGACTTCATCAAAGGAATAAAAGATATCCTTGCCGGCAACAAGACCGAAATGACTCATGCCGAGGCCCAGAAAGTGGTCAACGAACACTTCAGGAAACTTGCCGAAGAGGCATATGCCATAAACAAGGCTGCCGGCGAGAACTTCCTTGCCGAGAACGCGAAGAAAGCGGGTGTAATCACATTGCCCAGCGGACTGCAATACGAGATTGTCAAAGAAGGCAACGGTAAAAGACCTGCTGCAACAGACCGCGTACAGTGCCATTACGAGGGCACACTCATTGATGGTACAGTCTTTGACAGTTCCATCAAGCGCGGAGAACCCGCAGTATTCGGCGTAAACCAGGTTATCAAAGGATGGGTAGAAGCACTGCAGCTCATGCCTGAAGGTTCTAAATGGCGTTTGTACATCCCATACGACATGGCATACGGAGAGCATGGTGCAGGAGAGATGATACCGCCATACAGCGCGCTCATATTTGACGTAGAACTTATCAAAGTCCTCTAAAAACAATGAGAAAATCATTCAAGGCATTCGCGTTCGGTATTGTATTGACCGCCGGCTGTGCACTTTCTGCCGGCTGTGCCGGGACAGGCGCCGGCAGCAATGCAAGACTTGACAACGAGGAAGACTCGATAGCATATGCCGTGAGCATGCTGTTATCCGAATCAATACCGGAAAAAATGTCTGAAGAGGGTATTGATTCCACCACGTTGGACGAGTTCATCCGCGGCATGCGCATGGCATTCCCGCTTGACGACACAGCCGAAGAGAGAGCATTCCTCAGCGGCATATATGCCGCCGCTGAGGCTGCAAATATGCTGGAGCAGGTCGACAGGTCCATTTACCCCGATGAAATGGGGAAAAAAGTTGACAGGAGAGTTTTTCTTGAGGGACTCATAGCAAATGCAAGCGGCAACGAAGAGGTCATGAACAATGACTTCGCGAGGGCGTACTACAACACAAAAATATTCCGCGCCCGCAGCGAGCAGTTCATTGCAGACAACACAAAACGTCCGGGAGTGGTAACATTGCCAAGCGGTGTCCAGTACAAGATTGAAATCCAGGGCAAAGGAGAAAAAAACGAATATCCGGACAAGGTCACATGCATATATAAAGGGACTTTCCCCAACGGTGCCGTCTTCTCCTCATCACAGGGAAAAAGTGTCGAACTTGACGTGGACGGACTAGTCCCCGGATTGGCCGAAGTATTGACAACACTTCCTGCCGGCACGCGGTTCAAGGCATATATTCCGTGGAACCTTGCCTACGGTGCCAAAGGCAGCAACAGCATTCCGCCGTACAGTGCGTTGGTATACGACATTGAAATCATAGAGACAAAGTAAACACAAACAACCTAACCATAAGAGAAACGATGAAAAACATTGAATGCAAAGTCGACGCGCTCGACTTGAAAATCCTGAGCATAATCTCTAAAGATGCAAGAATACCTTTCCGCAATGTCGCAGAAATGTGCGGTGTCTCAAGAGCGGCCATTCACCTGCGTGTCCAGCACCTCATTGACATGGGTATAATTTCCGGTTCGTGCTACGAGATTGACGCACGCCGCCTTGGTTACAAGACATGCACATACATAGGTATACGCCTTGAGCGCGGTTCCATGTACAAGGAGGTGGTAGAGCGCCTGCGCGAAATCCCGGAAGTCGTAGAGTGCTGTTATACCACCGGCCCGTACTCCATACTTGCCAAAATGTACTCACACGACAACGAACACCTCATGCAACTGCTGAACGGCAGTGTACAGGATATTCCGGGTGTTGTGAGCACCGAAACCATGATTGTCCTTGACAACAGCATAAAGCGCAACATGCCTTTGGAATGAGACACTCAACTACATTGACAACATGAGGGTGACCCGCGGGTCACCCTTTTATTGAAGAAAACATATGAACGAGCATTCCTTTAACCTGCAAGATATACTTGGCACATCGGATTCAGACTATCCGGCATGGAACAGACGCCCCGTGATTGGCATAACGGCCAATTTCATGGAAGACAAGGCCACTCTTGCCGAGGCCTACTACCGGTCGGTTATTGCGGCAGGCGGCACTCCCCTGCTCATTCCGCCGTACCAAGAGCGGGAAGCGCTCTTCGAGACCATTGAGCACGTAGACGCCATAATACTCAGCGGAGGCGCCGACATAGACCCGCGTTACATGGGAGAAGAACCGGACTACACGCTGTTGCACACGATAAACCCGAAGCGCGACACTCAGGAGATTCTGCTCACCGTACTTGCCGAAAGACGCGGCATGCCGATATTGGGAATATGTCGCGGCATACAGATGTTGGCTGCAGCACTGGGCGGCAACGTTCACCAGGACATCTATGCAGGAATAGGCGGCGAGTTGCTCATGCACGACCAAGACCCGGTGGAAAGGCACAAGACCACACACAGCGTGGACATTGTACAAGGGAGCCTCCTGGCACGGATATTCGGGACAAAGGAACTTGCGGTAAACACATTCCACCATCAGGCCGTCAAGAGCCTCCCGAGCGGTTTCATGGTCAACGCTACGGCAACTGACGGTGTAATTGAAGGCATTGAGACCACTGACTGCCGCCCTATAATTGGAGTGCAATGGCACCCGGAATCGTTCATCATGGACAACAACCGTTGCATGTTGCCCATATTCCAATGGGTAGTAAACGAGGCCATGCTCTATCGCCGGACCAAGGAACTGCACGGCAGAATAACTACAATTGACTCACATTGCGACACTCCTATGCTCTTTGCCGAAGGGTACAGACTCGAAGGACGTAGCGACAAGGCACTTGTGGACCTGCACAAGATGAGGGAAGGCATGCTCGATGTGGTAACAATGGCCGCATATATACCACAGAAAGGGCGTGACGCTGAATCGTTGGCTGCTGCTGCGGAAAAAGCAACCATACTGCTTGACGGCATAGAAGAGCAGGTTGCAAGGAACAGCAGCCACATACAACTATGCAGTACGCCCCGCGAAGTCATGCAAGCAAAAAAGGCCGGAAAGAGAGCCATCATGCGTGCTATCGAAAACGGATATGCGATAGGTACAGACTTATCACTCATAAGACACTTCAAGGAGAGAGGGGTTGTATACATGACACTATGCCATAATGGCGACAACGACATATGCGATTCGGCGCGCGGCAATGGCGAACATGGAGGTTTGAGTGCATACGGCAGGGAAGTTGTCAAGGAGATGAACCGCCAAGGCATGATGATTGACCTTTCACATGCAGCCGAAAGCACATTCGATGATGTGCTTCTTGCCAGCACACAGCCGGTTGTGTGCTCACATTCATCATGCAGGGCGCTTTGCGACCATCCCCGCAACCTCACCGACAGGCAGATTAAGGCCTTGGCAGACAAAGGCGGGGTAATGCAGGTAACAATGTACAACGGGTTTCTGCGCAAGGATGGCGAGGCTGCTTTGGACGACTTTATGCTGCACCTTGAGCATGCAATCTCCGTTGCGGGTATTGACCATGTAGGTATAGGTACAGACTTTGACGGTGACGGAAAGATTATAGGTTGCTCATCGGCTTCGCAACTGTCCAACATAACGCGTGAACTGCTTCGCAGGGGTTACAGCAATGAGAATATAGGGAAAATATGGGGCGGGAACTGGCTACGGGTAATGAAGCAAGTGCAGGAGAGTACACAACAGTAGCCACAGTTATACAAAAAAACCAAAATTCTTTGCAATTATTGTTATATTTCGTTTCTTTGTAGAAATATATATTTATCCCTTTGGGATAAAACCCGACACACACGAATATAACAGTACTGCAATATGAAAAAAATTTTACTTTCCGCAATCTTATTTCTGGCAACATTCACCGGCATTAACGCACAGGAATGGAGCAAGGTCCTGACCAATGCTGACGGACTGCCCGGAATTGCATTGGGCGATGTCGATTACGATGGATTCTATGAGTTCTCTTCAACCTTGATTGAGCCCGGAACTTCGACGAATAAGATTCGTCTTACCGTAGTTGGCACCATCAGTGATGAAATGCCTAACGGCAACAATATCATCTTTGCGCTTTCCGAGCTGAAAGTATATGACAAAGACGGCAACTCACTGCCTTATATTGCCACCTCGAATGCCGACCACAACTCTATGTCATATGTTGATGACGGAGATGGACTTTCTGCTCTCTCCGACAACGATTACAAAACATACTTCCACTCAATGTGGACCGGCAACGCCCCTGTTGCAGAATATCACCACGTAGAAGTCTCTTTGGAGAAAAGCGTAGACGCTTTCTCATTAGAATGGGCAACACGCCTTGGCCTTTCAAAGAATGCCCCAACCACAGTTGGAGTGACATTGGGTACAGACTACACCCCATCCTCAATTGGCGATGAATTTGCATTGGGTGACGCAGTAACCACCACGCAGGAACTTAAGGCAGAAAAGCAACTCTTTGTATTGAAGGGCAATGCCGTAAAATTCTTCACCGCAGCAAATGGTAGCACTTTCACCGGCAGCGGGCCTTTGTACATGAGGTATGCCGAGGAGGGCGATATTGAAGCAACCGTCAAGAACGTAATGCAACTGATTCCTGTGGATAACGGGCATTATATAATATATTGGCCCATATCCGGGAAATATCTGGCCAACTCTGCAAGCCATTACAATGGACTCAACGGATGGCAGTACAGCACAGAATCACTCAGCAAGGCTGCATATGTAAGTATCACGCCAACCGGAAACGGTAAATTTGAGTTGTGTTACAACGGAATGAATGCAAATGGCGAGCAGACACTGTATGTAGGGGCTGAAATGCGCGACGGGCTCGACTCCAAGATGAAGACATTTGACCTTGAGCACAAGACAGCACTCGAGAACGAGGATTACACTCAAGGCTATTCATTGCCTGTTGATTTCGGCTGGGAAATATACAAGGCCGAACTTGACGATTCCACAGTTGAGAGCCTCATGTTCTCATTGCCGGACTATGCTCAAAGAACATTGAAGCCGATTATAGACAAAAGCGAGAGTTATCTGTCGGAATATGGCAATTTCAACGGTGACTGCACCGAAGGGGAGGACGCAGCACTGCAGACAGCAATCTCCGATTCCCGCAATACAATAGGCGCTGTCAACAGTTTCTCCGAGATTGAGACAGTCCAGTCGGCACTGCTTGTGGCACTGTCAAGATATATGGCAGTAGGACTCAAACAATATGAGCGCCGTGCGACCGAACTTGAATCGAATGCCACATACAGCAGTTACCCATACCAGGAAGGCACATACCCGGAGAGTTCAAAATCGATACTTGACGGCATTATGCTTACTATTTCGGCAGCAAAAGCAGCCGCAGGAGTATACACGGCAGAGCAATATGAATCAATCTTTGAACAGTTGGAAACAGACATTGCGACATTCGAATCGACAAAGGTAAAGGAGTCGGGCGGCAACGGAGATACAGAAGACACCGAAGAACCTGAGAAGGATTTTGTATATGTGTATCTCTCCGATGGCGGTGTAGACGCATATGACCTTGAGAAACTCGACGGTAACTATTATGAGGAGAACGGCATACTCTATTTCCCCATAAAGGACGGTGATGTAATGCACTACACCAAGGAAGAGTTTGACAGTTGTTCAACAACAAGGCCGCAATTGCCTGTAATGACATCGTTCAAGTTCAACAACAAGTACAACCCGAACCTTAACGTTGACGCCATTGCAGGAACTGTCACAGAAGACATGTACTTCAGTCTCAATGCCATAGGCAAATGGCTCACTGCAAGTTTCCAGTTGAGCGACGACAAGGCCGTTGCATATGTGGATACCGTAATGCAGGAGAGCAAGGTTACGCGCCAAAGTTTTGCCGACAAGGTAACATACATAGTCACATACCCAGGATACAATACAGTAGAATGGATAAAGACACAAGACGAGATATGGACAACGCCTGTTGCAAACGGCGATACAGTTGAGATTGCGCTTACAGCCGACATGCTGTCGACCAACAAACCTTCAACACAGGCCGACGAGGTACTCGGGAACCTGCTCGATGGCGACCCCGAGACGATATTCCACTCGACATGGGGCAACGCGAACAACGCCACTATAAATGTAAACACATATATAGACATAGAACTGCCCGAAAGTGTAGAAGACATACAACTTTACTACAAATGCCGCGCGTGGTCAGGCGGATATAACCCGTTGGTATGGGAAATATACGTCAGTGACGACAACCAGACATGGAAACTTGTACGCACGCTCGACTACATAAAGGATGGCATGCCCACAGGCGGTATCGGACTGGAGTATACCTCACCCACTATTGCTCTTGGCGGCAGTTACTCAAAAGTAAGGATATTGCAGACAAGCGGAGAGTATTCAAAGAACCACTTTGTACTGTCCGAACTACGTGTGTACAAGGTGCTTAAAGGCAGCACTGAAGAACCGGTGAAGATACAGGACGCAAAATTCGAGAACGTGCGCAAGCCGTTTGGTCAGGAATATAACGTGGACATTGAATGGCTCACAGACAATGCCATTTCAATACCGCGTATTGACATTGACATCGTTGGCGGACAGTTTGTGAACAGCAAGGATTACTATCTTGACGCAAGATTCCGCATAACAGGCTACGGTGTATATGAGAATTTCGATGACTCGGTACAAATCAAGGGAAGAGGCAACTCATCATGGGGTTACAGCAAGAAACCGTATCGCCTGAAGTTTGCAGAGAAGGTTAAGCCATTCGGACTCACCAAAGGAAAAAGTTGGGTGTTGCTGGCGAATGCACAGAAGGGTTCACTTATGGCAAATGCAATGTCCATGAAGATGGGACAGATGGCAGGGGCAAAGTATACCAACCACATAATCCCTGTAGACCTTTACATGAACGGAAGATACATGGGCAACTACATGTTCACAGAGAAGGTGGGTATGGCGAACAACAGTGTGGACATTGATGAGGCACTTGGCTATCTGCTCGAACTTGATACATATGGCAGTTACGATGAACCAATATACAGAACCGGCGTATACAATCTTCCGGTAAAGATAGCAGAACCCGACCTTGAAGATTACACAGCCGATGTCGCGAAAGCACGCCGCACAGCAATGCTTGATGACGTAAAGGAAATGTCTAATGTCCTGTTCAGTAAGGGCAACATTGAAACAGTGCTTGATGTAGATGCCCTTGCACGTTTCTACCTAACAAATGACTTATCGTTGAACCAGGAGATTAACCATCCGAAGAGCACATTCCTTTTCAAGGACGAGAGCACCACGGACGGGAAACTCACATTCGGTCCCATATGGGATTTCGATTGGGGCTACGGGTATGAAACCAACAACAAATACTACATTTCAGGGGCTACATCGAGCAACATAAACTCTGCAATGGATGCCCACACATTTTGGATTGATATAACAACATCGGAAATCTTCAAGAAACACTACTATAAGGTTTGGAAAGAGTTTGTTGACAATAATTGCATGGAGGAACTTGAGGATTACATCGACTGTTACTACGAGTTTGCAAAAAATTCTTTCCAAAGCAATGCCGTTGAATGGGGAAGCAGTTGCGGTTTCGACGAAAGTGATAAAGAACGTGCAAAGGAATGGCTCAGGGCACGTAAGGAGTTTATCTATGGCAACCTCACGGAGTATGACATTGAAGATATATTGTCATCTATAACCGGTGATGTAAACTGCAACAACCAACTGACCGTACACGACGCAGCATTGATTGCTGCATATCTGAACGGCAGAACACACAAGGCCTTCAATGAAGGCAAGGCCGATGCCGACGGGAACGGTACAATTGAAGCAGCAGACGCCGAGAAGGTTGCAGAACTCATACTCGACAGCGAGGCACCCGGAGCCACATACAGATACTACACAGCGGAGGCACAGGGAAACCTCGCGGTAAACGCATTTGACATTGAGTTGGGCGGAGAATGTGAAGTAACCCTTAACCTTGCCGGTTACATGGGCGAAGACTACAACGCAATACAGTTCGATATTATTGTGCCCGACGGACTTGATGTAGACGAAATCGCAGTACCCGAACTGCTTTCAAGCAGCACTTTTGTCTGGTCACAAATAAACATGAACACATTCCGTGTAGTAGCATTCAATAATGACAACACCGACTTCTTTACAGGTGAAGAAACCATTGCAAAGCTGACATTGAGTACAAGCAGTGTTATCGAGGAGAGTAAGCGCAAGCTGGATATCACAAACGCATATGCCGTGACAAGCAGCAACGACGAGGTATACTTGGCAGACATCTCCGTACCTTTCGGCGAAAAAACAGGAATTGACAACACACTCATGACAGCAAACATAAGCGGTGGTGAGATGATAACGGTTACTGCACTCGAGGCACAGGAGGTTGCAGTATACACTGTTGACGGGCGTCTGGTATACAAGACAACTGTCCCTGAGGGCACAACAGGAATTGCCGTACCTGCAGGCATGTATATTGTAAACGGAGAGAAAGTGACTGTATATTGAACAGGAGCAATAAAGTGCTGACGGCAGCAACAACAGAGGGTGACTTTTAAAGTCACCCTCTGTTGTTGGACATGAACAAGAAGATGTTGTATCAGGCTTGCGTAACGCAAAAGCACACTTTCAAATCATCTTCTTCTGTAATGAAATTATGGAGATACTACTCCTCAACCTCGAACTCCTCCTTGCCTACTCCGCACAGCGGACACACATAATCATCAGGAAGGTCCTCAAATGCTACACCCGGTTCAATCCCCTGCTCAGGGTCACCGATTTCAGGGTCATAGACCCATTGACATACTGTACAAATATACTTTTTCATAAAATTATGGTTTATCAGTTAAACAATTATGCAGCAAGATGGTTCGGAACAACCGTTTTCCTGCACTGCAAAATTAAGAAATTGTACAACAGTTGCAAACAATATTAAGTTAAATTATTATAATATTGTAATCATTTCAAATATTTTGTAATCAATTCTTCCATTCCTGCAGAAGCACCATTGCGTATTACTGTCACTGGGCGATTGCTTGGCACTTTTACATCGTTAGGATCAATGAGATAAACCGGCACGTTGCGGGGCACATAATCAAGCAAACCTGCGGCAGGATAAACATTTAGCGATGTCCCTATAATAACGAATACATCGACACCCGACAAAGAACGCACTGCGTCATCCATCTTGGGCACTGCCTCGCCAAACCACACTATAAAAGGGCGTAACTGTGAACCGTCGGCAGCGAGGTCACCAAGTCCGATTTCAGCGTTATCACTTGTCAGGATCTTTACATAGTTCTCATTATATGGTTCTCTTGAGGAGCACACCTTCATCAATTCTCCGTGCAGATGTATGACATTTGAAGACCCGGCACGCTCGTGAAGGTCATCTACATTCTGCGTTACTACAGTAACGTCATAATCATTTTCAAGTGCCGCCACAAGTTCATGCCCATGATTAGGTGCGACCTCAAGCAGTTGTCTGCGCCGTTTGTTATAGAATTCAAGAACAAGCCCGGGATTTGCACGATAACCTTCGGGAGTTGCAACCTGCTCCACAGGGTACTCATCCCACAAACCGCCACTGCCGCGGAAAACGCTTATACCACTCTCGGCACTCATTCCAGCACCGGTGAGTATGACAATTTTCTTCATAATATAGGATTAAATCAATGAGGGAGGAACTTAAGCCCTCCCTCATAAAGAATAATTTCATGTTATGTTTACTCCGCCGCACTCGTTTCCACAAAATCACCGGGAAGCGGAATATACCAGTTATTCTCATTTCTCATGTTATCGTATATGGCACCATCCTTGTCATAATTGGGATGGCGATGAGAAACAGTATTGGCCTTATCACGGCCCGCAATGCGCAAAGCAAGCACGTCAGGGTCACCCAATGCTGTTGCTACGCGCACAAGGTCGCCAAAACGGGTTCCCTCCCAAGCAAGTTCAAGAGCCATCTCGTCAAGGATAAGTTCAGAAACATAAAGCGCTTTATCTTCAGGAGTAATTTCTCCATCGATGATTTCATTGCCATTATCATCCTTTGCGGTCTTGCCCAAGTAACGTGCTACATTGATGTCATCAAGTGCATAATAAATGTTATGCTCGCTATCACCTGAACCGCGGGAGTGAATACCGGTGTTGTCGGCAAAGAAGGCATTAGAGAAATCAAGAACCAACTCGTCGGTGCAGGATGCCACAAACTTGTCCCAACGTATTGTATCACCCTTTGAATTCACATAAGGAATGGAATCGTAAACAGGATTGAGCAGGAGAGTCTCTTTGGTCTTAATACCACTCTTAAGTATTGTCATGGCAACATCCATTGCTCCCAAATACCCTTCACGGTGCATTCCCATCAGCGCCTCGGCAAGACGGAGATATGCTTGCTCAGGACGTGATAAAACGATATAAGGAGTAGGTATTGTTGGAGTATAAAGAGTGTTGACTCTGTTATTCTCAAGATTGAATTTTGCAATAAGATTATTGAACTTGGTCGATGAAGCAGCGCCGTCCTCATCTTGAATGTTCTGGTAACATGTTGTCGATACAAGACGCAAGTCGCCTTTTGTCTCGTAATCCTCAATGTGACTATACTCTACAATCTTTGGTTTGTCGACATTATCGACATAACGGTAGACTTGTCTCTCAGACAAAGAAACCATTGCAGGAGACGCAACAACCTGAGAACCGCCGGCATCGGATACAGGCAGGAAAATATCAGCAAGTTGGGAGATTGTTCCATTCAATGATGATGTAGCATAAGGAATCAAAGCAAGTATATTCTTTTCAATCTTGTTTGTATAATCATTGACTGAGAACAGTTGGGAGAAAGCAGTACTATATAATTTACCACCGTCAGCAATATACTCAGAGATAAATTTGTTGTCGACAAATTTACTCACATTTGAACCGGTTGATGTTGCAGCCAAGAGGTCATAGTAAGCTTTCGCTGCCTTGCGATAATCGCCGGGCAATCCTCTCCATAGGTACAAATCACCAAGAAGCATGCGCACAGGCACAAAAAGTTTCTCTGTCAGGATTTCTACTCCACCAATGCCGTATCCGAACTTGAGGACCTTTCCATCAGAGTCCCATGCAGGCATAGGGTACAATGAGGGATTCTCGTATGGCAACAATTCATCAATAAGTTTAGAGATGACTTCCTGACGCGAAAGTTTAGGACGGTTCATCACATCTTCAGCAGCACCGTGCGTCAACACAGGTTCTGTAAAATAAGGGATATAATTGTGGTTGATTGCAAGTTGAAGATATGTCCATGCACGAATGGTCTTTACGGCAACATACTCAGGCATCATCACCTTAATACCGTTCTTTTGCAGAGTGGTGTCAATACGGGTAAAGAAGATGTTACAGTTATTAATGATAGTATAGTAGTCCTTTACATCAAGATACTTGTTGGACTCAAGGTTGAATTCAGACCTGCTCAACTCCTGGATATCGATTACGGCCTTTGACGCATTCAGAGACACCAAATCGGCACGAAGTTCGTTTAGGAGGACCTGACGGTCACCTACTTCCTGAACACCCTTGAGGATACCCAGAACTGAATATACAGAGTCGTTCATTGTCAATGGGTCAAACTCATACTCCACACGGTTTGACTCAGGATTCAGCATATCCTCGCAGGAACTGAAGAAAACAGCCCCGCAGAGCAGGAATGCCACCGTATAAATAAGATTCTTTTTCATTGTTTTATTTATTTGTACCTGTGGCACGGGGAAACCGTGCACACAGGAGTGTTCCTTAGAGGTTAACTTTCACGCCAAGATGGAAACTGCGGGTTTGAGGCAACAGACCGGCGTCTACACCTTGATACAATACATTGTTGTTGACAGAGAACTCGGGATCAGAACCCTTGTACTTTGTAAATGTAAGCACATTCTCTGCTGCAGCCCAAACAGTGAGACCTTGCAACCAATCAAGTACCAATGGAATATCATAAGAGAACTTGATGGCCTTTACCCTGAAGTATGAACCGTCCTCAATCCAACGGTCAGAGAAACGTGCATTACCCATCGGGTCACCGAAAGCGATGGCCGGTATATCTGTATTCTGGCCATCGTAGGTCCAACGGTTAGCAAGAGCTGTTGTCTGGTTAAAGAAGTTTGAACCACCCTCAAGTTGCTGGCGATAGAAGTTGTACACATCGTTTCCTACCGAATAGTTGCAGTTGACATCGAGTTGGAATTCCTTATACTTGAGGCGGGTAAATACATTACCATATATATCTGGGTTTGGATTACCGATTACAACCTTGTCGTTCTCGTCAATGCAACCGGGGTCCTTGCCGGGATTGACATCGACAAACTTCATATCACCGGCCTTGAAGTACTCGGGCGCACCGGTTGCGTCACGCTGGAAAAGCCCGGCTTCTTTGGCTTCATCGGAACTGCATAGAACGCCTTCAGTCCTATAACCCCAGAAAGCGCCGACAGGTTCACCGACTTTTGTGATGACTTCTCCACCATATACCGATACCGGAGCGACATCCTCATCAAGCGCAGTAACCTCGTTCTTATAGTGACCCAAAGACGCACCGAGTTCCCACTGCCAGTTCTTTGTATTGATAAGTTTGGCATTGATTGTGGCCTCGATACCGGTGTTTTTGAGTTCACCGCCGTTTGCCCAATATTTGTCCATACCTGTGACATAAGGATACTGTTTCTGTACAAGAAGGTCGCTTGTCTTTGATGTATACCAATCGAACGACAGAGACAGACGGTTGTCGAGCAACATGGCATCGAGCCCAACATTGAAACGTGAGGTCGTCTCCCACTTGATACCCTCATTCTCCACATTACCCAACTGCAAACCGATAGACTTGTCATAGAACTTAACGGTGTGCAGGTAACTTCGTGAAGCGAAGTAGTCAAGTGCGTCATTTCCGGCCATGTCAAAACCGGCACGCAACTTAAGCATATTGATTGGTTTCACTTTAAACCAAGGTTCAGAAGATACAAGCCATGCAGCCTGCACAGAGGGGAAGAATGCCCAGGGCACGCCACACATCTTGAGAGCACCTTCGGCCTTCATGCCGAAACGTGACGAAGCCTCAAGTGAAGCAGCAAACTGCAAGAAATATCTTGTCTTGTATGAATAATCGGCTGAAAGATACCATGCAAGGTTTGTCCATACATTATTGTCACCCGAACTCTCAAGATGTTCCAATGAAGTACCGACATTGAATGCATTGTCACTACCTGAGTTGGCACCCGAGATTGAACTTGAGTCGAAGTTGAAGTTCGTATAACGGAAACCGCCAAAGACATCAATGCTATGACCACCGAAAATCTTGCTCCACTCTACACGTGTATCGCTTGAAAGAGCAGCCTCTTTACCGAAGAAAGAAGATACATAGTTACCTATTGAACCATTGAGCGATGATACATAGAAATGATAACCCTTGTTCGAGTTCACGTAAGGAAGATAGTACTTTTCGCTCACACGGTGTAGAGAGTAGTTGAAAATCTCAGAAATCTTGAAATCACCCAAAACAAGTTCAGGAGCGACTGTGATACCCATGTTGGTATACTCCAACTCATTCTTTTGGGTACCTGCTCCCTTAGTGAGGATTGTCATAGGGTTGTAGTATGAACTGTTCGGATGTGCAATTCGAGCAGTTGCCAGAATTTCGTGTGCCCAAGTATCACTGGCATCAAGGTTAGTACTTATTTCACCTGTACTTGCGTAGCGGTAGGGACTCAGGAACGGAGCCTTTATTGCAGCAAGCACGCCTGTAGAACTTACCGGGAAAGCAGTCTGGTCTTCACGCATACCGTCATCGAGAACTTCGCGGCCCACGCGTGCATACGAAATATCTACACGGGTAGTGAAGTTGTCGGCAAGAAGAATATCGGAATTAAGACGTATATTCAAACGGTCAAGACTGTTTCCCTTGAGAGGAGAATCGGCTATAGTATAACCGAATGAGAAGTTATACTTGGCTACGTCGTCACCACCCTCAACATTAACCTTGTAGTTTTGTGTGAAAGCCTCACGGTACACCAAATCGGCCCAGTCGGTATTATTGTGATACTTGTAGTAGTCTATATAACCACTCTTAAGCATACCGGTCGACTCATCGTATACAGGAGCATCACCACGCAAGAAACCAAATTCAGTGTTCGCACGTATGTCCATTGTACCAATCATCTCATTAGCATAGATACGAAAATCCTCTGTACCTAACATCTTAGGAGTGCTGGGAGTAAGCGCAACATTGGCATAGATGTTTGCTGTAATACGTGTTGCCATGCTCTCGCCACGCTTTGTATTTATGATTACGACACCATTGGCACCGCGTGCACCATAGATGGCTGTTCCGTTCTTGATTACCTTGACGTCACGTATATCGTTGACATCAATTGCATTGAGAACATTGTTGTAGAGACCCATGTGGATAGTCTCATTGCCATCCTGCAAGTCCCAAATCACACCATCCACAACAAATAGGGGTTGCACATTTGCATTGAGCGAATTGAGTCCACGGATGAACATTACGGCACCTATACCCGGTGTTCCGGAACGTGTTATTGTGCGGACATCGGCGCCCAGCTTGTTCTGTATATCGGCATCAACCGACAAGGCCCAAGAATCATGTTCCGCCATGCTACGCTCCGCCGCAAGCGTAATATCATCACTGTAGTTTGCCGTGAAGCCCTCAGGATAAAGACGCACATTGACAATATCGGCACGACCTGTCGCTTTCTGAACAAGCAGATAACCTTGTGTCGAGAAGTCGAGCAAGGTAACGTAGGAAGGGATATTGAGTTGGTATTTTCCTTCGGCGTCAGTCATTGCAGTAACCTTCTTATGACCTGTTGCCTGAACGCGAACACCGGCCAACGGTGTATTTGTCGCAGCATCGTAGACAGTACCTGTAATGGTGCGTAAATCCTCGGACTGCACAGTCTCTGTTTTTACAGAATCATTTGCTGCGTACACGCCAGAACTGCAGTCTGACGCATGGACCACTGATGGCAGGAATGCCACCATAGCCACCAATAATTGCATAAATTGTCGCATATACATAGTTATTTCCTTTTTATACATATTACAGACTATTCTTCAGGGTCCTCAACAGGGATAAGAAGAATTGCATCGAGACGGATGGATGGATCAAGAGATGCACCTCTTTTTGTTTCCATCACAATAGTGAAGTTGCAGTCGGCCTCGGTATTGAGGTCTTGATATCCATCATAATATTCGCAGAAAGGAACTGTAATCACAGCCGGTTTGCCATCCTCATCCTCAAGAAACATGGTATCCACTCGCTCTACCATATAATCTTTGATTTCAAATGAGTAGAGTTGCTTTGATTGAGCCGCATGCTCGATAGTCACTTCCATACTCATAGGTTTGATTTCCGAAAGAGGTTTTTTAGGGAAATTGTTCGGTACGAGTATGAATGCGACATTATAACTTGCAGAAAGAATATTGGGAATACCCGCAGTAAGTGTTACTGAAGCCCTCTGTTTACCCTCGTTACTACCGGCCATATAATATGCACCACCGGAAATCTCAACACCGGCCAAAGTAGAGTCGGCCTGCAAATCAATCTTTGAGACAGCAAAACGTTCTGCCGATTGTGCACCCTTATACTTCATAAAATTGGTATTCTCTCCTTCAATCTTGATTGTATCATGCCACAACTCGAACTGATTATATGGAATCTTGTCCACAATCTTGAATGTACCGTTGGAGAGTTCCTTTGAATATATTACATTCTCTTCAAGAACATCTTTAGAGAACTCCGGTCTAAAGTCATACACAGACCTTCCATGCCATGCCGGCATGGCCATACCGGGTTCCTTGACATAACGCTGCTCGTTTTCGCTGTATGTCATGTACTTGAGCAGATTTATACGTGAATAGTAGTTATGCAAAGAGTCTCTTTCTTCCAAGGTGACCTTTGTAGGTTTTCTGTGTTCGCCATACTTGAAGTGCTTTGCAGCCAAGGCATGCATTTCGTTCCATGCATCATTTGAAGGTACATATACTGTATATGTAGAGTCCTCGGTATCCAACATACCGACACCGCTCCATGAACTGAGCATAATGTTGGATGTTATGAATGCAGAGTCAATATATGTCTGCACTCCATTAACAATAGGACCGGGAGTACTGGCAAACTCGTTAAAGGTTGTGTCATTGAATGCGTACAAATATGAGGCAACTGAATCGACACGGGAGTCAACACTCAGATATTCCCAGATATTGTATTTATACTCTGCAGGACTTGCCAACTTGTGCAGGAAACCATTCCTTGTTCTCCTGTTCACTTCTTCAAGTGTCTGACCGTCAAATGTATAATACAGTTTGCCATCTTTGCGATAACCGTCAAGTTCGGCGAATTTTCCGTTCAGAAGCAGAATCTTGGCATCCATATCACCATTGGCTGCATGCAGGTTGTTTGCAACGTGGGCCATCACAAACCTATGGAATACCTGATCTCTTTTCCCGCCCTCTTTAATTTCGGATATAAGGGAGTCTTTGTTGAACGTTTTGTTCTTGGGAGCCCATACTGTATACACTCTCGACTGATTGAAAAGAGAATCGGCACAATGCGCGCCGCAATGATTGATTACTTCAATAAATTCGGTCAAATCATTATCGGCCATCATGACATTGTACAATGTCTCTTGTGGTGCGTCGGACAACACATCGGTATCATCGCATGACGATACAGCAAACAATGCGCTGCATAGAATTGCACCTGCCAGAATCTTATGTTTAAATAATGTATTCATATTTTTTGTCATTTTCTTTCCTTCAAACCGGTCATCCATCTGTCCTCACAAAGCAAACCGACGGATGAACCTATATATAATTCAATGTTTGCTCATCAATTCATCTCCGTAGACGAATCTTCTCGGGTGTAAACCGGATTCTGTTTCAGATTTTCATTGTAAAGCAATTCATCTCTATGGATTGGCATGAACAGACCGTCAATAGTTGCCATCTTACTCTGTACAGCACCGGCGCCGTTGTCAAGTTTCTTGGCTACAAACAGAATATTCTTTGTATCCTTCTCCCTGAGAGCCTTGCGCACGAGGTCGAACCAACGTTTGCCCTCAAACGATAGTTCAAGCAGACGCTCCTTGAGCACGAGTTCATGCAAAGTCTCCTTATTATTATATTTGTTGAAATCCAAAGGTTTCTTGATGTTAAGCGTGTCCATACGTGAACGTGTATTGATTGCCTTGACAATATTGAAAGCCTCTTTGTAGTCATCTTCGGAAGATGAAGGACGCAGAGTAAGCGCCTCGGCCATCATCAGCAACACATCGGTCTTACGGTATACAATCCAGTTTGCAGCAAAATTGTCGGCATTGCGGTAGTTTCCCATATAAGCCGGTGACGACATGGCCTTGTATTTGCAAACATAAACAGAACCCTCTTCCTTACCGGTTTTGTGGTCCTCGATATCCAAGAACGAGAATGCGCGCAAATCATCTTCGGAATAGTTTTTATGGAAATCCTTTGGCACTATTACAAGACTCTTGTCATAACCATAAGCAGTTCCGGACGCGCCATACATATCACGCGTTCCAAGAGCAAAACCATTGGTTGCATTGGTACCGGTTACCTGCAATTCAAAGATGGACTCGCTGGAGTTACCTGCACCGAAAATCTCGTCAAACGCAGTACTGCTCTTAGTCAGTTTCTTTAAATCGGCACTACCTTCGTTCTGTATAAGATTATAGGGATATGACTCCTTATTGCCCTTGTTACCCTTGTTTTCAGCCTCAAACATACGGTCCATATTGGCAACAATAGTACGGCAGTCGTTTATACAATCATCATAATACCTCTGCACATCATTCGGACCTACAAGTTCTGTATTATTCTCATGATACTGGGCAAACGCAGCACGCCACAGGTTCACATCTGCTTTCATGGCCAACACTGCATTTTCCGTTATACGTCCAAGATTGCGGTTGTGTCCGTCAAGATTGACAAAACTGCCGGATTTCATAACCAATCCTTGTGCTTTGTCCAGGTCGGCCATAATGTGGTTGAGGGCCACCAAAGGATGTACCTGAGGATACTGTGGCATATTATAGTCCTTATCGACAACCTCAAGTGCCATAGGGATATCGCGGAATGCACGCACAAGATAGAAGTGGGCAAGGGCACGAAGAGCGTACATCTCGCCAAGAACGACATCACAGTCACCTTGGGTAAAGTCCGGGTCACGCTCAAGCACATCCTGCGCACGGTCAATAACAAGATTGGCTGTCTGTATTGCCTCATAGTATATAGCCCAATTGCAATAACCGTTATCGTCAAAAAGATTTGCCTCGACAACATATTTGATTTCAGAATTCGGGTTGGTAGGTATTGTCAAGGTCTCGGAACGGAGTTCACCCCAAACAATAGCCTTTTTGATGGCATCTGTGCTGAGAAGGTTAAGATAAGCCTTGGCAAGCACACCGTTGACATCATCCTCTGTCTGCCAATAGAATTCCTCTGTAGTCTTGTCCGGCGGAATGATTGTCAGATAATCTGTACAGGAACTAGCAAACAGCAACACTGCAAGCAGTGTGAGTAAATTCTTATATATTTTGGATATTCTTTTCATAGTCGACAATTTTTAGAAACCAAACGAAAGTGAGAGTGTATATGAGCGTGGACGTGGAGTCTTTGAACCGTCGTATGCGATACCATCACCACTTGACGCAATCTCCGGTTCAAGACCGGTGTACTTTGACCAGAAACAGATGTTGTCGACCGAAGCAAAGAGATTCAAGTTCTTGAGACCAATCTTCTTCAGCCATGCCGGTTCGAAAGAGTAAGACAACTGCAGATAAGAGAAACGCACGTATGAAGCGTCCTCTACATAACGGTCGCTACCCAAATAGTTGTAGGCACTTTCATTACCATATACCGCACGGGGAATTTCGGTCATGTCACCCTCCTTGCGCCAACGCCAGTTTACAGAACGGCTCTGGTTGTTGAATGTAGCCATGTTCTCGAAGTTCATACGTGAACTGTTCACTACATCCACACCCCAACGATATGTGAAGTTGGTTCTCAAAGTCCACTTCTTGTAACGCAGAGTAAGGCCGAAACCACCCTGTGCCGCGGGATTGGAATTACCCAGATACACGATATCGAGTTGGTTTATTGTACCGTCGTGGTTTATATCCTCGTATATCGCATCACCGCCACGGAATGTATATTTACTGGTCTTGGTCTCATTATCGTAGAAGAGTACCATTGGCTTTGGAGTTCCGTTGGCCTGATATACGACATTACCTTCGGCGTCCCTTACGATAGGACATGTGCCATCACGACCTGCTGCCTCTTCGGCAAGTGCCTTTTCCCAGTTCTTGTAACTGTAACGGTACACACCCTTATAGCGGAAACCGTAGATGGCACCGCTGGGGTTGCCTATCTGTATACGAGGCAGATATTTGCTATTCTCGGGTTTATCATAGGTTCCGTTACGTGCCTCAAGATACGCTTCTTCAAGTTCAAGAATCTCGTTGTAGTTGTTACCGATATTGAAGAAGAGAGACAGTGAGAGGTCTTTTACAATCTTTATATTATTTAGGTTAAGGTTAAGTTCCCATCCCGAGTTCCTCATTGAACCGGAGTTCTTGTATGCCAAAGAGGAATAACCTGTGGTTGACGGTATTCTGTAACCGGAAATCAACTGCTCAGATGTTACACCGTTATAGTAGTTGAATGCACCGGTGAACAAGCCATTGAAGAAACCGAAGTCGGAACCGACATTCCACTCGCTCTTGCGTGAACAACGAAGGTCAGTCAAACGGATACCGTCCATTTTGAATGCAGCCATACCAAGATATGAGAGGTCGTGCAAAATAGACTGATCGTTGGATACCCATTGTCTATACTGATATGGTGAATAACTGTTGAAAGTCATATTCTCACCCGGGGCATGACCGTCCATACCCCAACCCGGACGTACAGAAAGCATGCTCACAACCGGACGTGCCCATTCCATCCAAGGCTCATCAATGATGTTCCAACGGGCAGAGACAGATGGATAAGCGACCCATTTTCTGTCGTCACCCATAGAGGTAAGACCCTCGCCACGAACAGCCAAGCGCAAAGCATATTTTGACTTGTATGAGTAGTGGGCGTCCCAAACAAAACTGATATTGCGACTTTCCCATTTACCGGTACCGGCACCGCCAAGTTTTGAATTAACAGTAGAACTGCTTATGTTGCCGCTCGGCAGACCCAATGCAGTAGAGTTCTGCGAGTTGCCGCTACCCGTCCTTAATTCGAACTGGGCATTCATTGTCATGAAGTGGTCCTTGTGCCCAAGGTAAGGAGTAAAGATAAGTTGATGACGTGTTGTGAAACTCAAACTCTTGCTATCATCGGATTTCGAATTGTTCTTTTCGTCGGCATTCCAGTCGGCCATTGATATTGCAGCCGGCTGATACAACGTTGTCGCAGATGTAGAAGCGTTGAGGTTAACCATACCGCGATACTTCAACTGGGTCTCATTGTCCTCAAGACCAAGAAGATTATACTCGAACGTAATCTGCGGACTGATACTGTATTTGTCAGTCTTGTAGTCGGCAAGATTACCTACGGCAACAGGGTTCTTTTGACCGTTCAGTTTTTTCTGGAGTTCATTACGCTTGCTTTCTTCATAATCAAGCATTGCATAGTAGTCATCGGTGTTGTTACCGATTGAATCCTGCCTGTAGATACTCATATTAGGCATTCTGTGCAATGCCTCGTTGAGAAGGTGCATTGTATTCTCCTTGTTCTTGTTATAGGTAAACGAGAAGTCTGCAATAACCTTGATTCGTTCAGACACATAGTAGTCAAGAGCAAGACGTGTTGTAAAACGTTGCCAGTACTGACCTATCACCTGACCTGTCTCATCACGATAACCTGCTGAAATACGGAATGTTGCCTTCTCACCACCACCGGAGATATTGATATTGTAATCATTGCTGTATCCGTGTTTTGAGACTGCATCTACCCAATCGGTATTATTGTTGTAGTTCTCATACTCGGGGAATGTCTTCTGGTAGTTCAACTCCGGAATTACAGCATTCTCGGGATTCTGGTTGAAAAGTGCCTGCTTCATGAGCATTGTATAGTCGTCACCGGTGAGAAGATTAAGACCCTTCGGTGTCCACTTATCCTGGAATTTATATGAGAAACTGACACGTGTGGGACCACGCTTACCACGCTTTGTCTTGATTTTGATGACACCGTTGGCACCGCGTGAACCGTACACCGCACATGAGGCAGCATCCTTCAGAACCTCAATTTCGGCAATATCCTCTGTATTCACCATCAAAAGGTCGGCAAACTTGTCCTGGGTCGCTGTTTCAAAATCAAAATCGGTATCATTGACTTCGAAGATGTTGTCATCTACCACAATAAGCGGATTCGCGTCGCCCATTGAACCATCAAGTACAGAGTTACCGCGCAAACGCATTTGGGTTCCCGAACCAACGTCACCGGAATTGAAAACGACGTCAAGACCTGCAATCTGACCTTGGAGCGCCTGGTCGACAGAGGCAAACGAAAGACCTTCCATATCCTCCATGCTTATCTTCTGTGTCGCATGCGTCATTTCTCTCTCAAGAATGTCAAGACCGCCTGAACGCTGTACCTGCTTGGCTACAACCTGTACCTCCTCAAGCATGTTGTCCTCGACCATCTTTATATTGAAGACTGTGCGACTGCCAATGGGAATTCGCTGTGTCTTGTAACCGATATAGGTGATTTCAAGCTCGTTGGCAGTACTTTTCACAACCATAGAGAAGTTTCCTTCAAAATCGGTTGCACTGTGGTTAATGATACGGTTACTGTTGTCACGCTCGGTGATGTTCACCATAATTAGTGGACCTTCGGCGTCACTGGTTATCGTACCCGAAATTCTCGCACCCTTTTGTGCCAAAACCATACTGCTCAAAGAGCTGAAAAGCGCGAGTAGCAATAATTTCTTTATTTTTATCATGGCTAATTATGTTTATTCTACATCACTGTTATTTTGCAGACTCATTTTCTTTACAGATATTACCGGATTCATCGATTCTGAGTCGGACATTATTTTCATCCACAGCGTATTCATACGTTATAACATCGTCGTCCGTACTTACTTTCACCAAGAAACCTTCATTGGTTATGAGTATCTTCTGACCATTTTCATCAAGTACATAAGCCTCGCGGGTATATTTTGAATCATATCCTTCTTCGCCTTCGCTCAACTCGCGCATGAGGTATGCCAAACGCACACTCTTCATTGCACCGTTTGCGTCTGCAATCTGGGCTTTTCCGCAGTTGGCTACACGATGGGCAACGGTTTTATCACCATGCTCAATATCCATCTCATCAACAAGTTCACCATCGTTGGCATAACGGCAATAACGACCATCGAAACCAAAGAGTCCTTCGTGCAACAGCACATTGTCGATAGAGTGAATTACAGAGAACGATGAAGTCTTGATGGTATTAGGAGTTTTCGTACCTTGGACAGTCTTTGTCTCATATTCGATATCACGTGCCATAATATTCCAAGTCTCATGCTCGGCGCCTGATGCCTTGTTGACCTTTGCGGTCCTACCCAACTGGTCGGTAATCTGCAGAGTTCCATCAACAGTAGTGACAGTAGTCTCATAGAAGCGCGATGTTTTGGGATTTACCACAGCTGTAGAGAAGTTGGCCTCGCTCTTGGAGCCGCCGCCCGGCAATGGCATAGAGAATGGCACTGCATCTACATAAACAGAGTTATCCTGGAAATGGTAACGCAGGAAACTGTTGAGCAGGCGCATTTGCGCTGCAGCCTTCTTTGGTGCCACCTTGGCTGTTTCAAGGATGTCTTCCCACTGCGGAAGACCCGAATCAATCTGTTCCTTCACAGCCTCGTTTGACGGCACATAAACGGTGTAATGATATGTATTGAAGAATGATACCAAGTTATTGATTTCATTTGTTTTCTTGGCAGCGGTGTAATCGTCGTTCTCAACGCCGTTACTGCTAACAACACAGTTCTTCTTGGTATAGAAGATAGAATATAGTTTGGTTGAATCGCTGTAGAGTTTTCCTCTTGACGTTACATTGCTTACCTCCTCGGGGAAGAGTTGCAACATCACAGCCTCAAATTCACCGACGCCTGCAGGCACACACAGATTACCGAACTCATGGAAAGGATGTGACTCGTCCTGAGCTTCATCAATAACGTATGAGTGTACAGACCTTGTAGGCGGTGTAGGAATACCTGAAAATCCTTCTTCGGGAACTGTACAGAATGTATATCCATTCTTCTGTGGATATGTTGCTGCCGCAACTATATCGGCACCGTTCTCCAACTGTTCTCCACCCCAGAATTTGATTCGGTCAGGATTGCTGGTATCGACTTTAATTGTGCCATAACCCTTTGTCTGGTGATACTTTTTGTTGTTTGGTGTACCATCGGGCAATATTATACCATCACCCTCGTCGTGAACGACAATAAGATACTCCATAAGGTCGGTCATACGGGTTCTGTGTTCTCCGGACCCGAGTGCTGCCTCACCTGTTGTTATAGGAGTACCCTCCAGTTCATAAGTACCTTTATTATATTTATACTCTTCATACCATAATTGCTTGCTGCTGGTGTTATTTTTCGGATTTTCGCTATTGTAATGGTATACATAAGCCGTGGGTTCTGTTTTTTCAAGTACCTTGCTCGCCGGGTCGTAATAGACGAACGCCGTATCGTCGGGTACGATAAAACTATACACAGACTTCATTGCAAGAAGATAATAGTCGTATTTGAGAGCAATATTCACTTGATTCATTATACTCATGTTGGCAAAGAAAAGCAATGGTGCAGACACCGCCTCAAATGATTGCGGACCAAATACAGTATTCATTAGGTATATGACACCGTTGTTTGCAATCACGCATTCGTCAACATGTTCCGGTGCAAGTCCCATCTCATCCTTGGCGTCGTTCACGACTTTTGTAAACTTGCTTGGTACCGAACCTGCAAAGGATTCATGCATGAGATTGTTGACAAACTCTGCCACATTGTTCTCAGGCACACAATTGAGTGCACGAATCAAAGACTCGTAACCATCGCCGGCAACAACCTCCACATGTGGTGCGAAGTTCTGAAGCAGGAACACACCGGGACCGTTCACAAAGTAGTCAAACATGACATCATCTTTAGGCACGAACATTGCAGCCATATCTGCACCCGCCCCTGAAGTACCGTCATTGATATCATTACGTCCCGGGTCAAACTTCAGAAGTTCGTCTGCCGCAGGTGCAGCGTCAACTTCATCCAACATTATGTACCATGTTTTCAACTTTACTTCATCATTAAAATTCGACCCTGCACCGTCTATGTATCGCAGACAGAAGATACTGTCATTCGTACCATAGTAAGCATTGAAGTCCTGCGACAAACGTGCATTATATTCAGGAATACAGAAGCGGTCAAGCATGTAACTGAACACTTTGGTATCTTCACGACGGCGTAATTCCTCGGCCATGTTTGACGGAGGGAGAAGGACGCTGTCAAGGCGATAGAGATAACCGTTTTTACATACAATGGTCATATTATCGTCAGAGAAACCGTCCATAGGTATATCGCTGGTTACAAGTTTGTTGCCGAAAACAAAAGCCTCACCTTCGGCATAGGTCTTTGCCTGAGTTCCATCGCTTTTCTTGAAAAGGACATTCATATCAGACGGCTTTATATCATTATTCTTCAAATAATCAGGCAAGAAATGCACCATCATAGGTTTTGAGCCATCCTTGGCCAAACGGATTTTTTTGCTGCCGGTTCCGTAACGTGCGTCCCAGAACTTGTTGTACAGCGGTCTTTTATCGGTAAGTTCAATGGTGTCTATGTCGGAAACCGAAGTTTCACGACGCAGGCGTTTGCCTTCGTTAGAGACATCGGGACCGTCGCTTGACAACATATCAAGCAGCATTGCATTGTCAAGCATTGCGCTGTAAAGCAGAATCTTCATCTGCGCCTTAGACATTTCGGCAACGCTCTTGACATTCCATGGGTTATTCTTGAAGAAGTGCTGGAATGCCACGTCATCGGCAATGAAAAGAGTTTTACTACCTGTGTGTGCAAGCGTTTCCCTCTCTCCAAGACTGTCGATGAGTTCGACGAAGTTTTTGTAGGTGTGACCCGACGAACCTTCGTTAAGGAAATCATAGATACTTGCGCCCAACCATTCCGGTTCCCTGTCGTCATAGAAATATTCATCTTCACATGAGACAAACGAACCGCCTGCAAGAAGCATGCACATCACATAAAGCGATGCTTTGCCGAATTTACTTAAACGGTGCTTAAACATAAGTACAAAATTTATTAATTATTATTTTTCATTTTTTTAAGCATATCACGCCAGGGCATAAAATACCCTTTGGTAATGTGCAAAAATAAGACTTTTAAATAATATTTCGCACAAAACCGATTTTTTTTTCACCTCTGCACCGATTTTTTCACTTTTTAACAGAAAAAAATCTCTTCTCGGGCTAACAAATGCCAAAGAAGAGATTTTTTGCGAATTTTATTTATTTAACAATAGAGTGTTAAATTTCACTTTGCATTTGACGAATATTTAACACTTACCGGTTCACCTTTGACCACCTCGGCAAACTCTTGCGGAGTAATGGATACGGGCTCAATCATGAACTCAGGAACATTGTATGAGCGGTCGAAGAAATCATAATGACCGGATGTTCTTTGCGGCAATACAAACGCCTTGTCACTTGAACCGTCTGCATTCACATGAGCCAGGTATAGACGGCTGTAATTGTTCTCCTTGCGGCGGCTTGCAAAAAGAATCCAGCGCCCGTTGCTGCTCCATGAGTGATAACTCTCGGCAAACGGCGAATTCGCCTTCTCAAGCGGCCAATACGTGCCGTCCTCAAGACTCAGGAGATAGAGGTCGGCGTCCTTGTGCCATATATGGAAACAGCCATATTCGCCCAATGCAAAAAGCAGGAACTTTCCGCATGGCGACACACGCGGGAATGTGGCGCTCTTACCCAATGCCGTGGCAAGGAACACCGTATCTACATTCCCAAAGGTACCGGTCACGGGATTCCAGGAACGGCGCACAATGTCGTATTTTATATCTTTATACCCCTCTACCAACTGGGTAACACGGGTCTTTGAAGGGTCGTCACACTCAACGTCGGCAACACAATAATAGAGTGTTTCCCCATCGGGTGACCAGGTCGGGAACACCTCAAGGGCATTGGGGTCGGACGCAACCTTCGTAACAGTCTCGGCAACCGGATTATACACGATAATATCGCTCAGGGTATCCTGAACCTCAACCTTATTGGCATGCCTGGTATGAAAAACCTGACCTGTTGTATTGACAGAGTAAGCAACCAGGTCATACTTGGGATTGAACGACGGATATACACCTGCCGATATGGTTGAATCACACTTCATGTTCACCTTCTTCATCTCGCCGTTATGTACAAAAACCGTTCCTCCCAGAGTCTGACGCACATGGAACTGCATATTGTCGGTCCTGTAGTTCTTGTATGCATGACAATTTATACACTGGCCATTAGGTTCCGCATTGATCATCTGGTTGCTGAAGATGACATCCTCGTCGTAGTTGGAGAGGGCACGCTGGTTTATCGTCAGTTTCTCGTATGCGACATAAGAGGGCGGTATCAAACGGTAGGATATGTAAGGGTCGACCTCGTCCTCAGAGACAATGAAGACAAAAGTGTTGTACTTTCTCCAGCCACCCGCCACCCTGGCAAAGACATCAATTTTTATACTGTCGCCCTTTGCCTCGGCCAGAAGTCCGTTCCACTCGTCCATGGAGAGGGCCACTTCGCTACCGGCAACCACGGTTTCTTTATCGCCGACCTTGAACGACGTTACATAATCCTCGGCTTCATTCTCAATCCTGAATGTCAACGGAGCAATATTGCATGGTATTGTCACATTCGTGTATTCGGGGAAAACAGCAGGCAGTGCATTTACCGTTTCATATTCCCGCGGTACCTGCGTAGAACAGGCCACGACGGCAAGCAGAGACAACAACGGAATATATCGGAATATATTTCTCATGATAACAGCGATTAATAAGTCTTTATTTTCTTCACGAAGAAGTAGTAATAGTAATACGTGTTTCCGAACTCCTCTTTAAGGATGGTTGCCAACTGGGCATTCATCCGGGACTCGGACATATCGGGATATTTCTTGCTGATGACATCCCTGTTTGTGGCCACCGCACGCTGGAACGCATTGAAACGCGATTCGGTTCCGCCGGGCGCACGTGACACTATTTTGCCGAGGAATGCATCGCCCACCTGCACAGTCTGCCCTTTATCAAGGAGCAGGAATAGCAGCAACGCCTCCTGGTAGTGTACAGGCAGATACTTGACCGCATTGCCGGCTTTTAAATCGACGCCCTTCATATGGTTGGCAAGATACATGTCGAACAGTTGCAGAAAGCGTTTCGAGTCCTTTTTTATAAGCGCCATTGTCATAGATGTCTCAAGATAAGGGTGCGACACTTCGCCCACGTTTTCCTGCGCTGCCTTAAGCGCCTCGATGTCACCGGCCTCAAAAGCGTCGCGCAAAGCAAGGAGATTCTCAGTGCCTATACTCTGCCGCAACCCGAGCGCGTCCATCGTCGAGGTAAGGTGCACTTCCACACCCTCGTCCACACCAAGGACATCGTTATAGCACGCAAAGGACAAGGGCATTGCAAATGATGGTTCCCGTGCTATAAGTTCCGGATTATCGATATACTTCTCAAGTTCCTGCGCCCAACCTTTGTTGAAAAGGGTACTCTTGAGTATTCTTGTGTACCTGCCGGCAAGTTTGTACTCGCCCGAGAGCAACATAGAGCGTGCGGCATTCTTCAGATACTCTACCCTCCAGCCATACTCTACCGAGTTCTCCACGCACCACCGGTAACAATAGTTGAATTTACCATAATTGTAATAGATGGAACTGCCGTCGGTGTGAGTCATATGCACAGAAATGGGAGATACCGGGAGCAAACCGCCATCGGGGTAAGCAAACATCTCTTGACCGAGTTTTCCCATGTTTACCAACGCCAGATTCTTGTTCAGGACTATCTGACGGGTAGGTTCATCAGTATCTTTCGCATATTCGGCCACTGCCGCCCAATCTTCATCCCACATTGCAACCATCTGTTTGTTCTCAATGCGGAAGTTTGTGTCCCTGTACCAGAAACACGCCATCACAATGAGCGAGAACAAAAGTGCCGAGCAATTTACGGCGCCGGACATCCTTGCCGGGAATGTACTGCGCCCACGAAAGGCGGGAGAGATTACAGCAAGGAGCATTGAAAGCAGAAGAAGGCACAACGGCAACCAGTAAAGACATATACACTGCCAAACCGACTCGGATTCATACACCACGTTTGCCACATACTTTTCGCTCCATTGAGTCACAGGCACTCCTACTGTATATATAAGGTCCTTGGCCACAAGATTGTAACAACCGTAATAGAAACGCGGGACAAAAATTACCAGAACGAATGCAAAAAGCAAAGCAATGGAGGGCAATAACAGACTCTTTTTCTCCTGCACGGCAAGCATAATCCCGAAGAGCGCCATGAGCAGGGAAGAGACCAAGGCATAGACACCCATGAACGGATAACCCGCTACCACCCACACAACCGGCAGCAGAAAGCGCACAACCGCGCCGGATTTCCTGTAGGCCCACATTCCAAGCAATGTCAGCAGTGTTGCCAGAAGGGCCATATAATAATACCCGGGCATTTTCAGATAGAACAGCCAATATCCAAGTTGCGTATTGGAGGCGACAAGCGCCACTACCGGGACAAGCGCCAACAGCGAATAGTTCACGGGAATCACAAACACCTTGCGCGTGAGCCAATATACAAGGAAAAGCAATGCCACATAAATTGCCGCGCCCAAAGCCGGATAATGGAAGAACTGTATGAAGAAACAGCCAAGATAGGAGAGCATGCCAGCAGGCACCGCCAGCATTCCCTCAAAGAAAGTGCTGTCGAACAGGAACAGAGACATTGAAGCACTCCTCTTCAGCAATGCCGACTCATAGAAAGCCAACACCGCCCACAGAGCAATGAAGAAAAGCGGTACTGCAAACTTCTGCAGGAACGGCAGAACACGGACAAATGGCGAAGGGGTCTTTGCCATAACATCTCCGTGCACTTTATGGATTGTGCCCTTATTGTTTTTAGTGGTTCTTGTCATGATTTGTTTGTGGTCTTTTATGTTATACAAAGAGCCGGTCCTTTGCCCTGGCAAGCATATAATGGTCAAGAACAACAAGTGCGGCCATAGCCTCGACTACAGGCACGGCGCGCGGTACCACACATGGGTCGTGACGTCCACGTGCCAACAGGGTCGTGTCCTCACCGTTACGGGTTACCGTCTGCTGCTCCTTCAGAAGCGTTGCCACCGGTTTGAATGCCACGCGGAAGAAGATGTCATTGCCATTGGATATTCCACCCTGAATTCCACCGCTGTTATTGGTTCTTGTGGCAATTGCGCCATCGTTATTGTAAAAAAGGTCGTTCTGTTGCGAACCACGCCCGGCAGCAGAGGCAAAACCATTGCCATATTCAAAACCTTTTGCTGCATTTATGGAAAGCATGGCATGGGCAAGCGATGATGTCAGTTTGCCATAGAGTGGTTCACCCAACCCCAACGGAGCACCCTTTACCACGCATGTCACTACCCCGCCAACGGTGTCGCCTTCGCGTTTCACCTCCATTATGAGGCGCTCCATTTCGGCAGCCTTAACGGCATGCGGACAACGGACAGCGTTGGTCTCGATTAAAGAGAGGTCATAAGCGGTGTAGTCCCCCTCGAGCACAATGGTGCCGACCTGTGAGGTAAAAGCCTGTACAGAGATTCCCAACTGTTTCAGTGCCAGTTTGGCAAGAGCACCTGCACATACCCTCACGGCTGTCTCACGTGCCGAGGAGCGGCCGCCGCCACGATGGTCGCGGACACCATATTTGCAATCGTAAACATAATCGGCATGCGAAGGACGGTATGCGTCGCGCAAATTCTCATAATCGCCGCTACGGTTGTTGCTGTTCGCTATAACAAACGCTATGGGAGTACCGGTGGAACGCCCCTCAAAAATACCGGAAAGGAACTGTACCTCATCCGACTCATTACGCTGCGTTGTTATTGCACTCTGCCCCGGACGACGACGTTGCATTTCGCTACGTATAAAATCCTCATCGATGACTACCCCGGCGGGGAAACCATCGAGAACACCCCCGATTGCCGCACCGTGCGACTCGCCGAAGGTTGTAAGGCGAAGCAGTTGACCGAAACTGTTCATATCACTATAGCGGAATCAATGGTTGCAACCACCCTCGCATCCACCGTCGCCGCAACCGCCATTGCAACCGCTGCAACCGCCGCCGCAACTGCAGGAAGCCTTCAGGGAGTCATAGAATTTCTTGAGTTCAGACTCCTTTGCTGCACGGGCCTCAACCACACTGCCGACAAACTGCAGGTCGCAACCGGCAAGCGGATGATTGAAGTCCATTACAACCTTTACGGGAGTAACTTCCTTCACTGTTCCAAGGATGGGAGAACCGTCGGCGCGCATCATCTCAACCACATTGCCTTCGTATATGTGTGCCGAGTCGAACTTGCCGTCAATTGTGAACACCTCGCGGTCGAAATCCTGAACATGGTCGGGGTCATACTCGCCATATGCATTGGCAAAAGGAATGGTAAAATCAAAAGTATCGCCCTTCTTCAGGTCCTTGAGGTTCTCTTCAAAGGCGTCGAGAGTGTAACCTACACCTGTAAGAAAGGCAAAAGGTTGTTCGAGGGTTGTCTTCTCAACCTCCTCGCACTCTTCGCCACGATGTGAATAGAGCGTGTACTCAACACGCAGGTATCTGTTTGTAATTTCCATTTTTGTATCGGTTATTATTTGTTAATATCAATTCTGCAAAGATAGTAATTGTTACCAAAAAACATTAATGGAGTAATAAAAAAATAGGCAAACAGACATTATAAATGAATCTTTTTAACTAATGACGGAAAAAAATATTCAAAAATTCTTTTCTTTGACAGAAGTTGTTAACTTCGCGGAAACAATATCAAAACACAAAGAGATGAAAGTACTGAAACCATTTATAATGCTCATTACAACCATGCTATTTATGTCATGCGGCACCGAGAAACCCGTTTTCATAACAACCGACGGCACACAGTTCCTTTGCGGCGAGAAACCATACAGGTACATAGGTACAAACCTGTGGTATGCGAGCATACTCGCCTCAACCGGTGAGGGCGGCGACAGGGAAAGGTTCTGCAAGGAACTCGACAACCTGAAGAGCATTGGCGTAACCAACTTGAGAATTGTCGCCGGCCCCGACGCCGGCAGCGACCTTGCCAACCCTGCAAAACCATACCTGCAGATTTCACCGGGTGTACTCAACGACACAATTCTGCAGGGGCTGGACTTTGCCATTGCCGAACTTGAAAAGCGAGGCATGACTGCAGTAATTTATCTCAACAATGCATGGGACTGGAGCGGAGGTTTCGGGTTCTACCTGAAGGAGTGCGGCTATGGCGACTCGCCAAACACCAACGAAGATGGAGGATACAACCGCTATGTTGACTACTGTGCAAACTTCGCTCGCGAGCCGAAAGCACTTGAAATGTACTATGACTACATAAAGAGCATTGTATCGCGCACAAACAGCATAACCGGGCGGGCCTACAAGAATGAACCTGCAATAATGTCGTGGCAGTTGTGCAACGAACCACGCGCCTTCTCAAAGGAGAACAAGGAACTTTTCGCGGAGTGGATAGCAAAGGCCGCCGCATTGATAAAAAGCATTGACAGCAACCATCTTGTATCGACAGGCAGCGAAGGTTACATAGGTTGCGAAGTGGACGCGGAACTTTGCGAACGCATACATGCTGACAAGAACATCGACTACCTTACAATACACATATGGCCGGTGAATTGGGGTTGGGCTCCACGTTCCAACCCCGACAGCGGTATTGAGAACGCCTGCATGGAGAGCGGAAAGTACATCGACGAGCACATTGCAATGGCAAAGAGGATAGACAAACCTTTGGTAATAGAGGAGTTCGGATTCTCGCGCAAGGGCAATGTCTCGGGCGTTGACATAACGACAGAGAGTCGCGACATCTTCTACTCGTTCATATTTGAGCAGGTAAAGAAGAGCGCCGACGAGAACGGCCCGATTGCAGGCTGCAACTTCTGGGGCTGGGGCGGCAGCGGACGCCCGCGTGACCTTGTATGGCAACCGGGCGATGACTACCTGTGCGACCCCCCGCACGAACCGCAGGGCTGGTACTCGGTATTCGACTGCGACACAACCACAATTGACATTATAAAGAAGTATTCACAAGAGATAAACAGATAAAAACTCATAACAACTATGTACAAGAAAGACAACCGCATTGTAGCCACCCTTGACGCCGGTGGCACCAATTTTGTTTTCGGCGCCATGAGAGCCGGAGAATTCATCATTGAACCGGTCTCGGTACCTGCACAGTCGCACGACCTCGACCTTTGCCTGCAGAACATGGTAAACGGATTCCGCCAGGTATTCGACAAATTGGAAGAGAAACCTGTTGCCATCAGTTTCGCATTCCCCGGCCCTGCCGACTACCCTAACGGGATTATCGGCGGTTACCTGCCCAACTTCCCATCATTCCGCGAGGGTGTGGCGCTGGGTGCATTCCTTGAGAAACAGTTCGGCGTGCCCGTGTTCATAAACAACGACGGCGACCTGTTCGCATACGGCGAGGCGCTCTGCGGTGTGCTTCCCGAAATAAACAACCGCCTGAAGGAACTCGGTTCCACAAAGCAGTACAAGAATCTCATCGGTTACACATTGGGTACCGGTTTCGGCATTGGCGTGGTGATTGACAACCGCCTGAACCGCGGTGACAACTCATGCGTGGAGACATTCTGCCTGCGCCACAAGGAGATGCCTGAAGTCATTGTCGAGGAAGGCGTTGCCATACGTGCGGTAAAGAGGGTATATGGAGAAAAGAGCGGCAACCCCGACCACGGGTTCACCCCGAAAGATATATGCGAGATTGCCGACGGCACACGCCAGGGCGACCGCGAGGCGGCAAAAGAGGCATTCGCTTCGCTTGGCAGGATTGCCGGTGCTGCAATTTCAACAGCAGTCACAATCATCGACGGACTCGTTGTCATTGGCGGCGGTGTGTCGGCTGCAAGTCGCTGGATAATGCCTGCGCTGCTTGAGGAAATGCGCTCAAAACTGCACACTCTTGGCGGTGACGAGGTGGACCTTGTGCAGATGAAGGTATATGACCTTGAAAATCCCGATGAATTCGAACTTTTTGCAAAGGGCGAAGTAAAGAAAGTGAAAGTCTACGGCGAAGAGAGGTATGTCGATTATGACAGTCAGAAGCGCGTGGGTATTGCAATATCAAAATTAGGTGCAAGCAAGGCAGTTTCAGTTGGAGCATATGCATTTGCCCTGAGCGAACTGGACAAAAGATAACAAGTTATGAAGAAGACGACATTGCTATTGGCCCTGCTGCTTTGCGCAGTTACAGCGGGAGCACAAGGCCCCGCCGGACTTGTAAATTCTTTTATAGGCACAACCAACTTCGGCACAACAAACCCGGGCGCAGTAACGCCCAACGGAATGATGTCGGTTGTACCGTTCAACGTCATGGGTTCGGACCTCAATGTCTTTGACAAGGACAGCCGCTGGTGGTCGGCACCCTATGAGTACAACAACAGGTTCTTCACCGGTTATGCCCACGTCGCATTGAGCGGCGTAGGTTGCCCCGAGGCTTCTTCGCTGCTTGTAATGCCCACGGCAGGAGAACTTGACGTAAACTATTTCACATACGGCACTGAGTATACCGACGAGATTGCTTCGCCGGGTTACTACAGCAACCGACTTACGAAGTACGGCATAAAGACAGAAGTTACGGCAACCACACGCAGTGCATGCGAGCGCTACACATTCCCCGCAGGCAAGGGAAACATTATATTGAACCTGGGACAGGGCCTCACCAATGAGTGCGGCGCCATGGTGCGACGCGTGAGCGAGACCGAGATTGAGGGTTTCAAGGTACTGGGTACGTTCTGCTACACCACACAGGCGGTGTTCCCTATCTATTTTGCCATGAGGGTATCAAAAGCGCCCACAAGCGAAGGTCCATGGAAATTCCAGCCTGCATTGAGCGGCGTTGAGGCCGAGTGGACCCCCGACGACGGCACATACAAACTATATGAGAATTACTACAAGGAAATTGCCGGCGACAACATCGGCTACCGTTTCTGTTATGATGACCTTGCCGAAGGCGAGCAGATTACAGTGCAGATGGGCGTCTCTTTCGTTTCGGTAGAGAACGCATGGGAGAACCTTGAAGCCGAACAGAAAGGCAAGAACTTTGACATGGTACACGCCGAGGCTGTGGAACGTTGGAACAACGACCTGGGACGCATTCGCGTGGAGGGTGGTACAAAGGAGCAGCAGACAATTTTCTACACAGCACTCTACCACGCGCTCATTCATCCCAGTACCATAAGCGACGTAAACGGCGAGTACCCCAAGATGGAGAGCGCGGGAGTGGGCAAGAGCGACCACACACGCTACACTGTATTCTCACTATGGGACACATACCGCAACCTTCACCAGTTACTCACGCTTGTTTACCCCGAACGCCAGACCGACATGCTGCACACCATGGTTGGCATGTACGAGGATTGGGGTTGGCTGCCGCGCTGGGAACTCTTCGGGCGCGAGACATACACCATGGAGGGTGACCCTGCGGCCATTGTCATTGCCGACAGTTGGATAAAGGGACTGCGCAATTTTGACATCGACAAGGCCTATGAGGGCATGCTCAAGTCGGCAACCACCGAAGGCAAGAACAACCCCATACGCCGCGACATTGACCCTTATATAAAGGACGGTTTCATTCCCCTGTGGTACTTCTCGAGCGACCTTTCGGGCGACAACTCGGTTTCTCATGCACTCGAGTACTGCTCGGCCGACTATGCCATTGCGCAGTTGGCCGACTCGTTGGGCGACAAGGCACGCGCAAAGGAGTTCCTGAAGCGTTCACAGAGTTATCGCCGTTACTTCTGCAAGGAGCATGGCACACTGCGCCCCCTCACGAAGGATGGCGAGTTCCTGGGCGACTTTGACCCGACAACAGGAAAGAATTTCGAGAACGTGCCCGGGTTCCACGAGGCTTCGGCATGGTGCTATACCTTTGCTGTTCCGCATGACATCAAGGGCCTCACAAGGCTCATGGGCGGCAAGCGCAGTTTCATAAACAGCCTGCAGGGAGTTTTCGACAACGAACTCTACGACCCTGCAAACGAACCCGATATTGTATATGCATACCTCTTCAGCCGTTTCAAGGGCGAGGAGTGGCGCACACAGAAGGAAGTGAACAAGATTCTTGACAACCACTACAAGAATGCCCCCGACGGCATTCCGGGCAACGACGACACCGGTACAATGTCGGCATGGGCGGTGTTCTCCATGATGGGATTCTACCCCGACTGCCCGGGCGAACCGCACTACACCCTCACCACACCGGTATTCGACAAGGTGAACATCACCACCCCGCAGGGCAACATCACAATAGAGTGCGACCGCCCAAGCGAGGATTGCCGCTACATCGAGAGTATAAGCCTCAACGGCAAGAAAAGCGGTTACCGCCTCACACACAAGCAGTTGCTTGACAACGCAAATATAAGACTCAAACTAAAGAAAGAACCGAAATGAAAGCATTGAACAGCATATTGGCACTGTCGCTCATTCTTGCGACATCGTGCTCCACAGCCCCCAAAAGCGAGGAAACCCCACAGGAACCGCTCACACAATATGTAAACCCGCTCATTGGCAGCGGCGGACACGGGCATGTATTCGTGGGCGCAAGTGTACCGTTCGGTATGGTACAACTGGGCCCCACAAGCATAAACCAGACATGGGACTGGTGCTCGGGGTACCACCAAGACGAGGCCACGGTAATAGGTTTCTCGCATACACACCTGAGCGGAACAGGAATTGGTGACCTCTTCGACGTTACAGTAATGCCCGTGACCGGCGAAGTGACTTACGCACGCGGCATGGCCGAGGACCAAAACAGCGGCATATGGTCACCCGCCGACCGCACACAGGAAGTTGCCCGTGTCGGTTACTATTCGGTACCACTCACACGCTACGGGATAAAGGCAGAGATGACAGCCACGGCGCGCGTGGGTTTGCACCGCTACACCTTCCCCGAGGCACAGGACGCAGCGCTTGTGATTGACCTGCAGAACGGCGGTTGTTGGGACGAGACCACCGAAACCTTTATGCAGGCCGAAGGAAACAACCGCATTGTCGGTTACCGTTACTCAAAAGGATGGGCCAAGAACCAGCGCATATACTTTGTTGCCGAGTTCGCAAAGCCATTCGATAAGTTTGAACTTAAGGGTTACAAGGATATGTACGGACGTGCGTCGTTCAGTACCGCAGCAGGCGAAGAGGTGTTGCTGAAGGTTGCAATCTCACCCGTGAGCATTGAGGGAGCCAAACTGGCAATGGAGTCGGAACTGCCCGGTTGGGACTTTGCAGCAGTGCAGACAGCAGCCGTGGAGGCATGGGAAAAGGAACTCGCGCGAATAAGGATTGAGAGCAAAAGCCGGGAGCAGAAGGAAATATTCTACACCGCAATGTACCACGCAATGATTGCCCCAATGCTCTTCAGCGACGTCAACGGCGACTACCGCGGTGCCGACGACAAGATATACAACAGCGACAAGCCACGCTACACCTGTTTCTCCCTGTGGGATACATACCGCGCAAAACAACCGCTGATGACGATAATACAACCCGAAAAGGCAGGTGAGTTCGTTGCCACAATGGTTGACATCTGCGACAAGCAGGGCGACCTGCCGGTATGGCACCTGTGGGGCAACGAGACCGACTGCATGGTGGGCGACCCGGGCATTCCCGTTGTTGCCGACGCCATAGCAAAGGGCATTGATGGCTTTGACCGCGAGGCAGCATTCGCCGCCATAAAGAAGACTGCCGCCACCGAAGAGCGCGGCAAGGAGTTCCGCCACAAGTTCGGTTACATCCCGTGCGACCTTTTTACCGAGGCTGTTGCCTTTGACATGGAATATGCCCTTGCCGACGGTGCTGCAGCCAACGCAGCCAAGGCGCTTGGCAAGCAAGACGACTATGAGCACTTCACAAAGATGAGCCACAGTTACCGCACATTCTTTGACAAGGAGACCGGTTTTGTGCGCGGCGTGGACGAGAACGGCAAGTTCCGCACACCGTTCAACCCCTACTTCTCGGCACACCGCGCCGATGACTACTGCGAGGGCAACGCATGGCAGTACACATGGCTCGTTCCGCACGACCTTGGCGGTTACATCGACCTCTTCGGCAGCAAGGAAGCATGCCTGGCACGCCTTGACTCACTGTTCCTTGCACCATCGACAGTCGACGGCGACCCCTCACCCGATATCTCGGGCATGATAGGCCAGTTCGCACACGGCAACGAACCCAGCCACCACATCCTCTACCTCTACACAATGATGGGCCAGCCACAGAAGACAGCCAAGTGGGTACGCGAGGTAATGACCACACAGTATCGCAACGATTTTGACGGCCTCTCGGGCAACGAGGACATGGGCCAGATGTCGGCATGGTATATAATGTCGGCAATGGGTTTCTACGAAGTTGAACCCGCCGGCGCCCGCTACTGGTTCGGTTCGCCGCTCTTCGACCGCGCCGAACTCACCGTCAAAGGCGGCAAGTTCGTCATTGAAACAGTGAACAACAGCGACGCCAACATCTACATCAAGAGCATAAAACTCAACGGCAAACCATACGGCCTGCCATACATCAACCACAGCGACATCGCCAAAGGCGGCACACTCACAATAGAGATGAGCGACACCCCCGCCGTGTGGTACGACGCGGATGTAATAAGATAAAGAAAGGTCATATCAAATTAAAGGGGATTCACCGCGGTGAATCCCCTTTAATTAACTATTGGTTGAATAATTTATAAAGTTATATTATCGATTTAGAAACTTTCTTTATTGGAAGTGTACGATAATCCTATCCGCAACGTGGCAGTGATATATATACAGCAAACAGGGTGGCATGCCACCCTGTTTGCTGTATATATCACGTATCATACGCGTTGGGTATCACATCAGTAGATGAGTACCTTTTTGCCATTTATTATATTTATACCGTGCGCGCAATGACTCCGCCCGCAATTACAATGATATTCAATACCCCGGGCATTACAGTTCATGTCCCGGCCACGGCGCTGGCCGCCTACAGGAGCAACCCCAACTGGAGAACGTACAGGTTGGTAGGGGATTTATAACTCTTCATTTCCAAGACACCTTAATAAAAAGGCCATTCGGTTCAACCCTTGTTGTTTCCAAAGAAACTGCAAATTTCACAGTTTATATGTAAATTATTTGCAAAAACACAAGGAAAATTGTTTAAATATACCTATTTTTGTGTTCGCAAAGAATAAATATACAGTTATGAAGGTAAAGAATTCACGTCTTGACGCTATTCGTCTTATTCTCTCGACACAAGAGATAGGGAGCCAGGAGGAACTTTTGAGTGAACTTGAGAAAGAGGGTTTCAAACTTACACAGGCTACGCTGTCGCGAGACCTGCACCAGTTGCGCGTGGTTAAGACGGTGGGTGTTCAAGGACGTTACCGTTATGTGCTTACACGCCCTCACCAGTACCGCCATGCGGGCGAGCAGGGCGAAGTGCGGGCAGTTACCACGCCACAGGAGGTTACAGGGTTTCTTTCAATCAAGTTCTCGGGCAACATTGCCGTAATACACACGAAACCAAGTTACGCAAGTACACTGGCATATCATATCGACAATTACGATTTCCCCGAGATTATAGGCACGATTGCGGGCGATGACACTGTGATGATGATTATTGCCGAGAACGTGACACGTGCAGCGGTACTGAGGGTCCTCAGGACCATCATCCCCAATATATGAACAGTTGAGGAGAATGGAAGAGATTGAGTTCAACGACGGCATTGAGGTGATTATAGCCAATGCCTCGCACGAGAGATATGTCGATGAGATACTCGACACAATAAGCGACGCAGCCAAGGTGCGCGGTACAGGAATTGCAAAGCGCACGCATGAGTATGTGGCGCAGAAGATGAAGGAGGGCAAAGCCATCATTGCTCTCGCGGGAGATGAGTTTGCAGGGTTCTGTTACATCGAGAGTTGGGGCAACAGGCAGTATGTCGCAAATTCGGGACTTATTGTAAGGGAGAAGTTCCGCGGGCACGGACTGGCAAGGCGCATAAAGCAGAGGGCTTTCAGGTTATCGAGAGAGAAATGGCCCAACGCCAAACTGTTCGGGCTCACGAGCGGTGGAGCAGTCATGAAAATCAACACCGAACTTGGTTACGTACCTGTGCCTTTTTCGGAACTCACCGACGACGAGGCATTCTGGAAGGGTTGCCAGGGTTGTGTGAACCACGATGTGCTCATGCGCACCGGCAGGCGATACTGCATATGCACAGCCATGCTCTACGACCCGGCAAAGCAGAAAAAGGAGATTATATAAAGCATTGATTGTTTACACGAACAGAGAATATATATTATAAATTTTATATTTCGCACGTTTGTTTATATCTTTACAACAGAATATGAAAAAGAAGGTTGTTGTCGCATTCAGCGGCGGACTCGATACATCATTTACAGTAATGTACCTCGCCAAGGAGAAGGGCTATGAGGTTTATGCGGCATGCGCAAACACAGGCGGTTTCACACCTGAGCAGTTGAAGCAGAACGAGGAGAATGCATACAAGTTGGGTGCCAAGGAGTATGTCACCATTGACGTCACAAGGGAGTACTATGACAAGAGCCTGCGCTACATGATATACGGCAATGTGCTGCGCAACGGCACATACCCCGTTTCGGTATCATCGGAAAGGATATTCCAGGCGCTTGCCATTGCACGCTACGCAAAAGAAATAGGTGCCGACGCCATTGCGCACGGTTCCACCGGTGCCGGCAATGACCAGATACGCTTTGACATGACATTCCTGGTGTGCGCACCCGGTGTAGAAATCATCACCCTCACACGCGACATGACGCTCACACGCGAATTTGAGGTGAATTACCTTAACGAGCATGGTTTCAAGGCCGATTTCGCAAAACTGAAATATTCATACAACGTGGGACTGTGGGGAACATCCATCTGCGGCGGCGAGATACTTGATTCAAGGCAGGGACTGCCCGACAGCGCATACCTTAAGCAGGTAGAGAAAGAGGGTGAAGAGGAACTGCGCCTCACTTTCGAGAACGGCGAGTTGAAGGCCGTGAACGGCGAGATGTTCAAAGACCCCATCAAAGCCATACAGAAGGTAGAGGAGATTGGCGCACCATACGGCATTGGACGCGACATGCACGTGGGCGACACCATAATAGGCATAAAAGGGCGTGTGGGTTTTGAAGCAGCGGCCCCAATGCTCATAATTGCCGCCCACAGGTTCCTTGAGAAATACACGCTCAGCAAGTGGCAACAGTACTGGAAGGACCAGGTTGCCAACTGGTACGGAATGTTCCTGCACGAGAGCCAGTACCTTGAACCTGTAATGCGCGACATCGAGGCCATGCTCGAGAGTTCGCAGAGGAACGTGACAGGCACGGCAATACTCAGGCTCATGCCGAAACATTTTGAGACCGTGGGCGTGGATTCGCCAAATGACCTTGTAAAGAACAAACTTGGCGAGTATGGCGAAGTGCAGAAGGGGTGGACTGCCGAAGAGGCCAAAGGATTCATTAAGGTAACCTCTACCCCGCTGCGTGCATACTATGCAAGCCACCCCGAAGAGAAGATATAAATTAAATACATTATATGATACGAGTAGGAATTATTGGAGGTGCGGGATACACCGCAGGAGAACTTATACGTCTGTTGCTTATACATCCCGAAGTTGAAATAAAGTTCGTTCACAGCAGCAGCAATGCCGGCAACCGCATAGCCGACGTGCATGCAGGCCTGCATGGCGATACCGACCTGCTGTTTACCGACGAGTTGCCGTTTGAAGAGATAGACCTTCTCTTTCTGTGCACCGCACACGGCGACACACGCCGATTCATGGAAAGCCATGCATTGCCCGACGAATTGAAGGTCATCGACCTCTCAATGGACTACCGCATAAAAGGGAACGACCACGATTTCATTTACGGTTTACCGGAACTGAACCGTCGCCAGACATGCAAGAGCCGCTACGTAGCAAACCCGGGTTGCTTTGCCACATGCATTGAATTGGGATTGCTGCCATTGGCAAAGGAGCACATGCTCAAGGGCGACATATCGGTAAATGCCATCACAGGCAGCACCGGCGCGGGGACAAAACCCCAGACTGCCACACACTTCAGTTGGAGAAACGACAACATAAGCATATACAAACCGTTCGAGCACCAGCACATGCCCGAAATAATGCAAAGCATAAGACAGTTACAACCCGATTATGACGGCGAGATAGATTTTATACCTTACCGTGGCGGTTTTGCACGCGGAATATTCGCGACAATAGTGGTAAAGTGCGACCTCGATATTGAAACACTCTACAAACTCTATGAGCACTATTACGACCGTGACTCGTTCACTCATATCGTAAACACCCCGCTCGACCTGAAGCAGGTGGTGAACACCAACAAGTGCCTCATACACCTTGAGAAACACGGGAACAAGTTGCTGATAACATCGGTCATCGACAACCTGCTCAAAGGCGCAAGCGGCACGGCGGTACACAACATGAACCTGCTGTTCGGCCTTGCCGAAACAGTGGGCCTGCAGTTGAAACCATCGGCATTCTAAAGAAGAACAAAATGAAACTTTACGATGTATACCCGCTTTTTGATATCAACATTGTCAAGGGAAAGGGGTGCAGAGTGTGGGATGACAAAGGTACTGAATACCTTGACCTTTACGGCGGACATGCTGTAATCTCCATTGGGCATGCACACCCCAAGTATGTAGAAAATATAAACCGCCAGGTTGCAACGCTCGGATTCTACTCGAATTCGGTAATCAACACCTTGCAACAGGGCGTTGCAGAAAGACTTGGACGCATGAGCGGTTATGAGGACTACAGCCTCTTCTTCATAAACTCAGGAGCAGAAGCCAACGAGAATGCGCTGAAATTATCCTCGTTCAAGAATGGCAAAAGACGCGTTATTGCCTTTAAAAAGGCATTCCACGGACGAACATCATTGGCCGTGGAGGTTACCGACAACCCGAAAATCATTGCGCCGATAAATGCCAACGGGCACACCACATACTTGCCGCTTGGCGACATTGAGGGTGTACGTGCCGAGATTGAGAGAGGCGATGTTACAGCCGTCATTATCGAGGGCATTCAAGGCGTAGGCGGGATACAGATACCAGAGCCTGCATTCCTGCAGGAACTTAAGGCATTGTGCAATGCTACAGGCACCACTCTTATCCTGGACGAGATACAGAGCGGTTGCGGACGCAGCGGCAAGTTCTTTGCTCACCAATGGGCAGGCATAAGACCCGACATAATCACACAAGCCAAAGGCATTGGCAACGGTTTCCCCATAGGTCTGGTACTCATAAGTCCGGAATTCAAGGCCGTTCATGGAGAATTAGGCACAACATTCGGCGGCAACCACCTTGCATGTGTTGCAGCCCGGACCGTGCTTGAAGTAATGGAGGAGGAGAACCTGCAGGAGAATGCCGACCGGGTGGGCAACTTCCTTATGGAGGAATTGCGCAGAATTGAGGGTATAAAGGAGGTACGCGGACGCGGTCTGATGATTGGTATTGAATTTGATGAACCTATCAAGGATATACGTCGCAGACTACTCTTCGAGGAGCATGTGTTCACCGGCGTGAGCGGCACGAACGTAATACGGTTGCTGCCACCGCTGACACTCTCGCTTGACGAAGCGCATGAGTTTATAAGAAGATTCAAGAATGTCTTATAGACATGAGAAGAGAGGCGCGCGCCTCTCTTCTCATGTCTATAAGACATTCTTGAATCTTCTTATAAACTCATGCGCTTCGTCAAGCGAGAGTGTCAGCGGTGGCAGCAACCGTATTACGTTCGTGCCGCTCACGCCGGTGAACACATGCTCCTCGAAGAGTAGTCTGCGACGTATATCCTTGATAGGTTCATCAAATTCAATACCAATCATCAGACCGCGTCCGCGTACCTCCTTTATACCCTCAATTCTGCGCAATTCCTCCATAAGGAAGTTGCCCACCCGGTCGGCATTCTCCTGCAGGTTCTCCTCCTCCATTACTTCAAGCACGGTCCGGGCTGCAACACATGCAAGGTGGTTGCCGCCGAATGTTGTGCCTAATTCTCCATGAACGGCCTTGAATTCCGGACTTATGAGTACCAGACCTATGGGGAAACCGTTGCCAATGCCTTTGGCTTGTGTGATTATGTCGGGTCTTATGCCTGCCCATTGGTGAGCAAAGAACTTGCCGCTGCGTCCGCAACCGCTCTGTATCTCGTCCAGGATAAGAGTGGTGCCTGTAGCATTGCACAATGCCTTAAGTTCCTGCAGGAATGCAGGCTCTGGTATCTGTATCCCGCCTACGCCTTGAATGCCCTCGATAATGACGGCTGTAACATCGCCTCTCTCAATCTCGGCACGTACACCCTCAATGTCGCCAAGCGGCAAGTATGTGGTGTGCCCGTTGGCATTTATCGGCGCAATGATTTTCGGGTTGTCGGTAACCTCCACGGCCAATGATGTTCGTCCGTGGAATGCCTTTTTAAAGGCAATAACGCGTCTTTTGCCATTCTTGAACGAGGATAATTTCAGCGCATTCTCGTTGGCTTCTGCTCCTGAGTTTATGAAGAAGAGGCTGTAGTCCTCATAACCGCTCATGCGTCCAAGTCTTTCTGCAACGCCCTGTTGCAAGGTGTTGATTACCGAATTCGAGTAGAATCCGAGCGTTGCAACCTGGCGGTTTATATTTTCTACATACTTGGGGTGTGCATGCCCAATGGAGATTACAGCATGTCCGCCGTAAAGGTCAAGGTATTCAGTACCTTTGTCATCCCACACTCTGCACCCCTTTCCCTTGACAATGTTGATATCAAAAAGCGGGTATACATCGTAAAGTTTCATTTTGTTCTTCTTTAGAATGCCGATGGTTTCAACTGCAGGCCCACTGTTTCGGCAAGGCCGAACAGCAGGTTCATGTTGTGTACCGCCGTGCCGCTTGCGCCTTTGAGCAGGTTGTCGATGACCGATGTTATCAGCAACTTGTTCCCGTGTTTCTCAAGGTGTATGAGGCACTTGTTGGTGTTCACCACCTGCTTCAGGTCGAGCGGGGTGTTTACGATATGAGTGAACGAGTCACGGTCGTAATAGTGCTCATAGAGTTTGTAGAGTGTTTCAATATCGAGGTCGCACTTTACCACTATTGTCGCGAATATTCCGCGTGCAAAACCGCCACGGTAAGGTATAAAATCTATCTCGCCGTCATAATCGGGTTGTAACTGTCTTATGCTTTGCATTATTTCGGGCATGTGCTGGTGCTCGAACGGTTTGTATATGCTTATGTTGTCGTTTCTCCAACTGAAGTGTGTGGCAGTCTGGGGTTTTGTCCCCGCGCCGGTGCTGCCTGTGATGGCATTTACCGATATGTCGCCCTTGAGCATGTGCTCCTTTGCCAATGGCAGCAATCCCAATTCAATGCATGTGGCAAAGCAACCCGGGTTTGCTACGTAGCGGCTCTTGCATGTCTGGCGACGGTTCAGTTCCGGTAAACCGTAAATGAAATCGTGGTCGTTCCCTTTTATGCGGTAGTCCATTGAGAGGTCGATGACCTTCAATTCGTCGGGCAATGCATGGCTTTCCATGAATCGGCGTGTGTCGCCGTGTGCGGTGCACAGAAAGAGAAGGTCTATCTCTTCAAACGGCAACTCGTCGGTAAACAGCAGGTCGGTATCGCCATGCAGGCCTGCATGCACGTCGGCTATGCGGTTGCCGGCATTGCTGCTGCTGTGAACGAACTTTATTTCAACTTCGGGATGTATAAGCAACAGACGTATAAGTTCTCCTGCGGTGTATCCCGCACCTCCAATAATTCCTACTCGTATCATATAATGTATTTAATTTATATCTTCTCTTCGGGGTGGCTTGCATAGTATGCACGCAGCGGGGTAGAGGTTACCTTAATGAATCCTTTGGCCTCTTCGGCAGTCCACCCCTTCTGCACTTCGCCATACTCGCCAAGTTTGTTCTTTACAAGGTCATTTGGCGAATCCACGCCCACGGTCTCAAAATGTTTCGGCATGAGCCTGAGTATTGCCGTGCCTGTCACGTTCCTCTGCGAACTCTCGAGCATGGCCTCGATGTCGCGCATTACAGGTTCAAGGTACTGGCTCTCGTGCAGGAACATTCCGTACCAGTTGGCAACCTGGTCCTTCCAGTACTGTTGCCACTTGCTGAGCGTGTATTTCTCAAGGAACCTGTGGGCGGCAATTATGAGCATTGGGGCCGCTGCTTCAAAACCCACACGCCCTTTTATGCCTATTATGGTGTCGCCCACGTGCATGTCGCGTCCAATGCCGTATGGTGCGCCAATCTCCTCTACCTTCTGTATGGCTTTGATGGGGTCTTTGAACATCTCGCCGTTCACGGCCTTCAACTCGCCGTTCTCGAAAGTGAGGCGCAGTTCCTCTTCACCCTCTTTCTCTACCTGCTTAAGGTATGCGCTGTCGGGCAGTCCCTGCCTTGAATCAAGTATCTCGCCGCCGCAGATGGATGTTCCCCACAGTCCCACGTTGTATGAATATTTCAGTTTTGCGAAATCGGCCTTGAAACCATGCTCGTTAAGGTAATTCACCTCAAATTCGCGTGTGAGCGTCATGTCGCGTGTGAGGGTGATGATTTCTACACCGGGTGCGCACACCAGGAATGTCATGTCAAAGCGTATCTGGTCATTGCCGGCACCGGTGGAACCGTGCGCAATGGCGTCGGCACCTATTTCTTTTGCGTAGCGTGCAATGGCAAGCGCCTGGAATATCCTTTCCGATGATACCGAAACGGGGTATGTGCCGTTGCGCAGCACATTGCCGTATATCATGTAGCGCAGGCTCTTGTCATAGTACTCCCTTGTGACGTCAATGGTGACATACTCCTTGGCACCCAACTTGTATGCATTCTCCTCGTTCTGCTTCAACTGCTCAGGTGTGAAACCGCCTGTGTTTGCGCATGCCGCATAAACCTCATAGCCCTTCTCCTTGGCGAGGTACATTACTGTAAATGATGTATCGAGTCCGCCGCTGAATGCGACAACAACCTTCTTTTTCATATTCTGTTGTAAAGATATAAACAAACGTGCGAAATATAAAATTTATAATATATATTCTCTGTTCGTGTAAACAATCAATGCTTTATATAATCTCCTTTTTCTGCTTTGCCGGGTCGTAGAGCATGGCTGTGCATATGCAGTATCGCCTGCCGGTGCGCATGAGCACATCGTGGTTCACACAACCCTGGCAACCCTTCCAGAATGCCTCGTCGTCGGTGAGTTCCGAAAAAGGCACAGGTACGTAACCAAGTTCGGTGTTGATTTTCATGACTGCTCCACCGCTCGTGAGCCCGAACAGTTTGGCGTTGGGCCATTTCTCTCTCGATAACCTGAAAGCCCTCTGCTTTATGCGCCTTGCCAGTCCGTGCCCGCGGAACTTCTCCCTTACAATAAGTCCCGAATTTGCGACATACTGCCTGTTGCCCCAACTCTCGATGTAACAGAACCCTGCAAACTCATCTCCCGCGAGAGCAATGATGGCTTTGCCCTCCTTCATCTTCTGCGCCACATACTCATGCGTGCGCTTTGCAATTCCTGTACCGCGCACCTTGGCTGCGTCGCTTATTGTGTCGAGTATCTCATCGACATATCTCTCGTGCGAGGCATTGGCTATAATCACCTCAATGCCGTCGTTGAACTCAATCTCTTCCATTCTCCTCAACTGTTCATATATTGGGGATGATGGTCCTGAGGACCCTCAGTACCGCTGCACGTGTCACGTTCTCGGCAATAATCATCATCACAGTGTCATCGCCCGCAATCGTGCCTATAATCTCGGGGAAATCGTAATTGTCGATATGATATGCCAGTGTACTTGCGTAACTTGGTTTCGTGTGTATTACGGCAATGTTGCCCGAGAACTTGATTGAAAGAAACCCTGTAACCTCCTGTGGCGTGGTAACTGCCCGCACTTCGCCCTGCTCGCCCGCATGGCGGTACTGGTGAGGGCGTGTAAGCACATAACGGTAACGTCCTTGAACACCCACCGTCTTAACCACGCGCAACTGGTGCAGGTCTCGCGACAGCGTAGCCTGTGTAAGTTTGAAACCCTCTTTCTCAAGTTCACTCAAAAGTTCCTCCTGGCTCCCTATCTCTTGTGTCGAGAGAATAAGACGAATAGCGTCAAGACGTGAATTCTTTACCTTCATAACTGTATATTTATTCTTTGCGAACACAAAAATAGGTATATTTAAACAATTTTCCTTGTGTTTTTGCAAATAATTTACATATAAACTGTGAAATTTGCAGTTTCTTTGGAAACAACAAGGGTTGAACCGAATGGCCTTTTTATTAAGGTGTCTTGGAAATGAAGAGTTATAAATCCCCTACCAACCTGTACGTTCTCCAGTTGGGGTTGCTCCTGTAGGCGGCCAGCGCCGTGGCCGGGACATGAACTGTAATGCCCGGGGTATTGAATATCATTGTAATTGCGGGCGGAGTCATTGCGCGCACGGTATAAATATAATAAATGGCAAAAAGGTACTCATCTACTGATGTGATACCCAACGCGTATGATACGTGATATATACAGCAAACAGGGTGGCATGCCACCCTGTTTGCTGTATATATATCACTGCCACGTTGCGGATAGGATTATCGTACACTTCCAATAAAGAAAGTTTCTAAATCGATAATATAACTTTATAAATTATTCAACCAATAGTTAATTAAAGGGGATTCACCGCGGTGAATCCCCTTTAATTTGATATGACCTTTCTTTATCTTATTACATCCGCGTCGTACCACACGGCGGGGGTGTCGCTCATCTCTATTGTGAGTGTGCCGCCTTTGGCGATGTCGCTGTGGTTGATGTATGGCAGGCCGTATGGTTTGCCGTTGAGTTTTATGCTCTTGATGTAGATGTTGGCGTCGCTGTTGTTCACTGTTTCAATGACGAACTTGCCGCCTTTGACGGTGAGTTCGGCGCGGTCGAAGAGCGGCGAACCGAACCAGTAGCGGGCGCCGGCGGGTTCAACTTCGTAGAAACCCATTGCCGACATTATATACCATGCCGACATCTGGCCCATGTCCTCGTTGCCCGAGAGGCCGTCAAAATCGTTGCGATACTGTGTGGTCATTACCTCGCGTACCCACTTGGCTGTCTTCTGTGGCTGGCCCATCATTGTGTAGAGGTAGAGGATGTGGTGGCTGGGTTCGTTGCCGTGTGCGAACTGGCCTATCATGCCCGAGATATCGGGTGAGGGGTCGCCGTCGACTGTCGATGGTGCAAGGAACAGTGAGTCAAGGCGTGCCAGGCATGCTTCCTTGCTGCCGAAGAGGTCGATGTAACCGCCAAGGTCGTGCGGAACGAGCCATGTGTACTGCCATGCGTTGCCCTCGCAGTAGTCATCGGCGCGGTGTGCCGAGAAGTAGGGGTTGAACGGTGTGCGGAACTTGCCGTTCTCGTCCACGCCGCGCACAAAACCGGTCTCCTTGTCAAAGAATGTGCGGTAACTGTGGCTCATCTTTGTGAAGTGCTCATAGTCGTCTTGCTTGCCAAGCGCCTTGGCTGCGTTGGCTGCAGCACCGTCGGCAAGGGCATATTCCATGTCAAAGGCAACAGCCTCGGTAAAAAGGTCGCACGGGATGTAACCGAACTTGTGGCGGAACTCCTTGCCGCGCTCTTCGGTGGCGGCAGTCTTCTTTATGGCGGCGAATGCTGCCTCGCGGTCAAAGCCATCAATGCCCTTTGCTATGGCGTCGGCAACAACGGGAATGCCCGGGTCGCCCACCATGCAGTCGGTCTCGTTGCCCCACAGGTGCCATACCGGCAGGTCGCCCTGCTTGTCGCAGATGTCAACCATTGTGGCAACGAACTCACCTGCCTTTTCGGGTTGTATTATCGTCATCAGCGGTTGTTTTGCGCGGTATGTATCCCACAGGGAGAAACAGGTGTAGCGTGGCTTGTCGCTGTTGTATATCTTGTCGTCGGCACCGCGGTAGTCGCCGTTGACGTCGCTGAAGAGCATTGGGGCAATCATTGCGTGGTACATTGCGGTGTAGAATATTTCCTTCTGCTCCCGGCTTTTGCTCTCAATCCTTATTCGCGCGAGTTCCTTTTCCCATGCCTCCACGGCTGCTGTCTGCACTGCTGCAAAGTCCCAACCGGGCAGTTCCGACTCCATTGCCAGTTTGGCTCCCTCAATGCTCACGGGTGAGATTGCAACCTTCAGCAACACCTCTTCGCCTGCTGCGGTACTGAACGACGCACGTCCGTACATATCCTTGTAACCCTTAAGTTCAAACTTATCGAATGGCTTTGCGAACTCGGCAACAAAGTATATGCGCTGGTTCTTGGCCCATCCTTTTGAGTAACGGTAACCGACAATGCGGTTGTTTCCTTCGGCCTGCATAAAGGTTTCGGTGGTCTCGTCCCAACAACCGCCGTTCTGCAGGTCAATCACAAGCGCTGCGTCCTGTGCCTCGGGGAAGGTGTAGCGGTGCAAACCCACGCGCGCCGTGGCTGTCATCTCTGCCTTTATCCCGTAGCGTGTGAGTGGTACCGAATAGTAACCGACACGGGCAACTTCCTGTGTGCGGTCGGCGGGTGACCATATGCCGCTGTTTTGGTCCTCGGCCATGCCGCGTGCGTAAGTCACTTCGCCGGTCACGGGCATTACTGTAACGTCGAAGAGGTCACCAATTCCTGTTCCGCTCAGGTGTGTATGCGAGAAACCTATTACCGTGGCCTCGTCTTGGTGGTACCCCGAGCACCAGTCCCATGTCTGGTTTATGCTTGTGGGGCCCAGTTGTACCATACCGAACGGTACACTTGCGCCCACGAATACATGCCCGTGTCCGCCGCTGCCAATGAGCGGGTTTACATATTGTGTGAGCGGTTCCTGTGGGGTTTCCTCGCTTTTGGGGGCTGTGGAGCACGATGTCGCAAGAATGAGCGACAGTGCCAATATGCTGTTCAATGCTTTCATTTCGGTTCTTTCTTTAGTTTGAGTCTTATATTTGCGTTGTCAAGCAACTGCTTGTGTGTGAGGCGGTAACCGCTTTTCTTGCCGTTGAGGCTTATACTCTCGATGTAGCGGCAATCCTCGCTTGGGCGGTCGCACTCTATTGTGATGTTGCCCTGCGGGGTGGTGATGTTCACCTTGTCGAATACCGGTGTGGTGAGGGTGTAGTGCGGTTCGCCCGGGCAGTCGGGGTAGAATCCCATCATGGAGAACACCGCCCATGCCGACATTGTACCGGTGTCGTCGTTGCCCGGAATGCCGTCGGGGGCATTCTTGTAGTGGTTGTCAAGAATCTTGTTCACTTCCTTCTGTGTGCGCCACTCCTCGCCCTTGAAACGGCTGAAGAGGTATGCATATACAATATCGGGTTCGTTTGCAGGGTCGTAGAGTTCGTTGTCGAAAACTCCCTGCAGGCTGTTTATGAAACTGCGCTTGCCGCCCATGAGCCTTGTGAGGCCCTTGATGTCATGCGGAACAGCAAAGGTATAGCACCATGCCGAAGCCTCGTGGAACCCGGGCACGTTCTCGAAATTCTTTCCTGTTGTCGGGTCAAAGTCGCCCAGGAACTCGCCATCCTTCGTGAGGGGGCGCAGTGTGCCATGCTCCTTGCAGAAGTAACGGCGATAACTCTGTGAACGCTTCAGGAACTCCTTTGCGCGTGCCTTGTCGCCCAACGAGTCGGCCAACTGCGCAATGGCATAGTCGGCCGAGCAGTACTCGAGTGCATGAGAAACCGAGTTGTCGCCCGAAAGGTCGCTCGAGAAGTACCACAGGGGAATGAAACCGTCCTTTATATAAGGGTCAATGTCGCGGCGTATGGGGTTGTTCTTGCCTTCGGTGGTTGCCGACTTGAGCATGCCCTCATAGGCCTTGTCGATGTCAAAATTGCGCAGTCCCTTTATCCAACTGTCGGCAATGACAATGGCCGCAGGGTCACCCTCCATGGTGTATGTCTCGCGCCCGAAGAGTTCCCAGCGCGGCAGCCAACCCCAATCCTCGTACATGCCAACCATGGTGTGCAGCATGTCGGTCTGGCGTTCGGGGTAAACAAGCGTGAGTAACTGGTGAAGGTTGCGGTATGTGTCCCATAGTGAGAATACAGTGTAGCGTGTGTGGTCGCTCTTGCCCACTCCCGCGCTCTCCATCTTGGGGTACTCGCCGTTTACGTCGCTTATGGTACTGGGATGAATGAGCGCGTGGTAGAGTGCTGTGTAGAAAATTGTCTGCTGCTCCTTTGTACCACCCTCCACGCGAATGCGTCCCAGGTCGTTGTTCCAACGTTCCACAGCCTCGGCGTGTACCATGTCAAAGTTCTTGCCTTTCTGTTCGGCTTCAAGGTTCTCCCATGCGTTCTCTACCGAAACGAAAGAGACGCCCATCTGCACTGTAATCTGCTCGCCTTCGGCAAGGTCATCATAACAGAAACGGTAGCCGATGTTGTCGCCGGCAATTTCCTTGTAGTAATTCTCATATAGTTTGTATGTGCCGTCGTCGGGGGTCCACTCGGCCTCAACGCCGCTCAATGCAGGCTGGAATTTCCATGGACCTTCGCTTGTGGGCGCTTTTGATACCCTCATGGCAAAATAGATAGGGAACACCGCCTGTGTGGTGTAGCAGAACGTACCCAGTACCTTGAAACCCTCAATCTCGGTCTCGCTCACGCGTCGCACCATGGCGCCGCACTCATTGGTGAGGCCCTGTCCCAGGTTCAATATAATGTTTCCCTTGCCTGCGGGGAATGTGTAGCGCTCGCATGCACTGCGTGTGGTTGCCGTAACTTCTGTCTTTATGCCGTACTTCGTAAGTCGGTTGCTGTAGTAACCCGGCGAAGCAATCTCGTCGGTATACTCAGTGCCGTATGTGAAATAGTTTACGTCAAGTTCTCCTGCCGTGGGCATTACAAGCAGCGAAGAAGCCTCGGGGCAACCTACGCCGCTCAATGCGACGTGGGCATAACCGGTGAAGAACCTGTTGTTGTACTCATAGGGTGCCGACCACCAGCGGCTGTCCTTGTCAAAGACATTGAGGTCCGAACCCATGACGTTGAACGGTACAACCGACATCATTCCGTTGGGCGTTACTGCGCCCGGGTTTGTTGTGCCGAAGTTGGTTGTGCCTATAAAAGAATTTACAAGTCCGGCGGGGCCTTGTGCTCCCGCTGTAACTGCGCAAAGCAGCAGGGCCAATAGCAATGTCGTCTTCTTCATAACTTGTTATCTTTTGTCCAGTTCGCTCAGGGCAAATGCATATGCTCCAACTGAAACTGCCTTGCTTGCACCTAATTTTGATATTGCAATACCCACGCGCTTCTGACTGTCATAATCGACATACCTCTCTTCGCCGTAGACTTTCACTTTCTTTACTTCGCCCTTTGCAAAAAGTTCGAATTCATCGGGATTTTCAAGGTCATATACCTTCATCTGCACAAGGTCCACCTCGTCACCGCCAAGAGTGTGCAGTTTTGAGCGCATTTCCTCAAGCAGCGCAGGCATTATCCAGCGACTTGCAGCCGACACACCGCCGCCAATGACAACGAGTCCGTCGATGATTGTGACTGCTGTTGAAATTGCAGCACCGGCAATCCTGCCAAGCGAAGCGAATGCCTCTTTTGCCGCCTCGCGGTCGCCCTGGCGTGTGCCGTCGGCAATCTCGCATATATCTTTCGGGGTGAACCCGTGGTCGGGGTTGCCGCTCTTTTCTCCATATACCCTCTTTACCGCACGTATGGCAACGCCTTCCTCGACAATGACTTCAGGCATCTCCTTGTGGCGCAGGCAGAATGTCTCCACGCATGAGTTGTCACCGCGGTTCAGGCGGTTGTCAATCACCACGCCAATGCCGAAACCGGTACCCAATGTGTAACCGATGAGATTCTTGTACTGCTTTGTGGAACCGAGTTCCTTCAGGCGGTTGTTTATTTCGGGAAGCACACCGCAGAGCGCCTCGCCGTATGCGAACAGGTCGCCGTCGTTGTTTATGAACACGGGCACGCCGAACTGTTTCTCAAGGAATGCACCCAGCGCCACACCCTCGCGGAATGATGGGAAGTTGGGCAGGTAACCGCCGATAATCCCGTTAGGGTAGTCGGCAGGGCCGGGGAATGCGAAACTGATGGCAACAGGTTTCTCTTCCAATTTGTCGAATACCTGGCGGAATCCGTTTACCATGTTCTGCAGGCAAAGGTCGAGGTCGTGCGACTGTGCAGGTACCGAGACCGGTTCAATGATGAATTCTCCGGCTCTCATGGCGCCGAAAACAAAATTGGTGCCACCGGCGTCAAGGGTGGCTACAATGCGGTTGTCTTTCTTGTACATAGTTGTTATGAGTTTTTATCTGTTTATCTCTTGTGAATACTTCTTTATAATGTCAATTGTGGTTGTGTCGCAGTCGAATACCGAGTACCAGCCCTGCGGTTCGTGCGGGGGGTCGCACAGGTAGTCATCGCCCGGTTGCCATACAAGGTCACGCGGGCGTCCGCTGCCGCCCCAGCCCCAGAAGTTGCAGCCTGCAATCGGGCCGTTCTCGTCGGCGCTCTTCTTTACCTGCTCAAATATGAACGAGTAGAAGATGTCGCGACTCTCTGTCGTTATGTCAACGCCCGAGACATTGCCCTTGCGCGAGAATCCGAACTCCTCTATTACCAAAGGTTTGTCTATCCTCTTTGCCATTGCAATGTGCTCGTCGATGTACTTTCCGCTCTCCATGCAGGCGTTCTCAATACCGCTGTCGGGGTTGGAACGTGGAGCCCAACCCCAATTCACCGGCCATATGTGTATTGTAAGGTAGTCGATGTTCTTGTCAGCATGTATGCGTTCGCAAAGTTCCGCGTCCACTTCGCAACCTATGTAACCTTCGCTGCCTGTCGATACAAGATGGTTGCTGTCAATGCTTTTTATCAATGCGGCGGCCTTTGCTATCCACTCCGCGAAAAGTTCCTTGTTCTCCTTTGAGAAGGCGCGTGGTTCGTTGCACAACTGCCACGACATTATTGCAGGTTCATTCTTGTAGGCCCGCCCGGTTATGCTGTTTGTGCGCGATACAATGCTCTTTATGTAGTCATAGTACATTTCAAGTGCTTTCGGCTCGCGAGCGAAGTTTGCACAGTAGTCAACATAGCGGTTGTATCCTCCATCTTCGTTGGTGTTTGGCGAGTCGCCATAGCCGCACTCCTTCAGGTAGAACCCGAAACCTCCGCTCCAGTCCCATGCATTGTTGAGATAAATTACTGCAGTCATGCCTCGCTTTTCAAGTTCGGCAATGGCAAAGTCCAGCCCCTGCAGAATTGTGTCGTTGAGTACACCCGGTGAAATCTGCAGGTATGGTTTTGCAGGGTTGGCAAGGTCGCTGCCGGCGTCGGGGCCGGCGACAATTCTCAAGTTGGTTACGCCAATGCTCTTCAGGTTGTCGAGTTCCTTGCAGAACCTTTCCCTGTCGCCGCCCTCACCGGTTGAGGCGAGTATGCTCGCATACCACAGGTTTGTACCTATGTACCTGTATGGTTTCTCGCCGCAAAGGAACTGTGTGCCGTCGGTTGTTATGAAAACGGGTTTCTCGGTGCCGCATGACATAAATAGCATGGTTGTAATGAGCATTATAAATGGTTTCAGTACTTTCATCTCTTTGTGTTTTGATATTGTTTCCGCGAAGTTAACAACTTCTGTCAAAGAAAAGAATTTTTGAATATTTTTTTCCGTCATTAGTTAAAAAGATTCATTTATAATGTCTGTTTGCCTATTTTTTTATTACTCCATTAATGTTTTTTGGTAACAATTACTATCTTTGCAGAATTGATATTAACAAATAATAACCGATACAAAAATGGAAATTACAAACAGATACCTGCGTGTTGAGTACACGCTCTATTCACATCGTGGCGAAGAGTGCGAGGAGGTTGAGAAGACAACCCTCGAACAACCTTTTGCCTTTCTTACAGGTGTAGGTTACACTCTCGACGCCTTTGAAGAGAACCTCAAGGACCTGAAGAAGGGCGATACTTTTGATTTTACCATTCCTTTTGCCAATGCATATGGCGAGTATGACCCCGACCATGTTCAGGATTTCGACCGCGAGGTGTTCACAATTGACGGCAAGTTCGACTCGGCACACATATACGAAGGCAATGTGGTTGAGATGATGCGCGCCGACGGTTCTCCCATCCTTGGAACAGTGAAGGAAGTTACTCCCGTAAAGGTTGTAATGGACTTCAATCATCCGCTTGCCGGTTGCGACCTGCAGTTTGTCGGCAGTGTGGTTGAGGCCCGTGCAGCAAAGGAGTCTGAACTCAAGAAATTCTATGACTCCCTGAAGGCTTCCTGCAGTTGCGGCGGCGGTTGCAGCGGTTGCAATGGCGGTTGCGGCGACGGTGGATGCGAGGGTGGTTGCAACCATTGATTCCGCTATAGTGATATGAACAGTTTCGGTCAACTGCTTCGCCTTACAACCTTCGGCGAGTCGCACGGTGCGGCAATCGGGGGTGTTCTCGATGGTTTCCCCGCCGGGGTAGTCATCGATGAGGATTTTATACGTAGCGAAATGCAACGTCGTCGTCCGGGGCAGAGTGCAATAACAACGCAGCGTAATGAGTCGGATGAGGTACAGTTCCTTTCCGGTATTTTTGAGGGGCGTTCCACCGGTACTCCCATAGCGTTTGTTATAGCGAACAGCAACAACCGTAGCGGCGATTATGAGAATTTGCGCGACGCATACCGTCCTTCGCATGCCGATTATGTTTACGATTGCAAATATGGTGTCCGCGACCATCGTGGCGGCGGCCGCTCCTCGGCACGTGAGACAGCCGTGAGGGTATGTGCAGGTGCTCTTGCCAAACTGGCACTGAAACAGTTGGGAATCTCTGTACAGGCTTTTACCTCACAGGTCGGCACCATTGTGCTCGAGGGGGACTACACCGCTTATGACCTCTCTTTAATCGAGACCAACGCTGTCCGTTGTCCGCATGCCGTTAAGGCTGCCGAAATGGAGCGCCTCATAATGGAGGTGAAACGCGAAGGCGACACCGTTGGCGGGGTAGTGACATGCGTGGTAAAGGGTGCTCCGTTGGGGTTGGGTGAACCACTCTATGGCAAACTGACATCATCGCTTGCCCATGCCATGCTTTCCATAAATGCAGCAAAAGGTTTTGAATATGGCAATGGTTTTGCCTCTGCTGCCGGGCGTGGTTCGCAACAGAACGACCTTTTTTACAATAACGATGGCGCAATTGCCACAAGAACCAATAACAGCGGTGGAATTCAGGGTGGAATATCCAATGGCAATGACATCTTCTTCCGCGTGGCATTCAAACCGGTGGCAACGCTTCTGAAGGAGCAGCAGACGGTAACCCGTAACGGTGAGGACACGACCCTGTTGGCACGTGGACGTCACGACCCATGTGTGGTACCGCGCGCCGTGCCTGTAGTCGAGGCTATGGCCGCACTTGTTGTTCTTGACCATTATATGCTTGCCAGGGCAAAGGACCGGCTCTTTGTATAACATAAAAGACCACAAACAAATCATGACAAGAACCACTAAAAACAATAAGGGCACAATCCATAAAGTGCACGGAGATGTTATGGCAAAGACCCCTTCGCCATTTGTCCGTGTTCTGCCGTTCCTGCAGAAGTTTGCAGTACCGCTTTTCTTCATTGCTCTGTGGGCGGTGTTGGCTTTCTATGAGTCGGCATTGCTGAAGAGGAGTGCTTCAATGTCTCTGTTCCTGTTCGACAGCACTTTCTTTGAGGGAATGCTGGCGGTGCCTGCTGGCATGCTCTCCTATCTTGGCTGTTTCTTCATACAGTTCTTCCATTATCCGGCTTTGGGCGCGGCAATTTATGTGGCATTGCTTTTCCTTGTATATTGGCTCACGCGCAAGGTGTTTGTGATTCCCGTGAACTATTCGCTGTTGGCGCTTGTCCCGGTAGTGGCGCTTGTCGCCTCCAATACGCAACTTGGATATTGGCTGTTCTATCTGAAAATGCCCGGGTATTATTATATGGCCCTTCTGGCAACACTGCTGACATTGCTTGGAATGTGGGCCTACAGGAAATCCGGCGCGGTTGTGCGCTTTCTGCTGCCGGTTGTGTGGGTGGTAGCGGGTTATCCGTTCATGGGTGTCTATGCCTTGGTCTCTTCCCTGCTCATGGCGCTCTTCGGGATTATGCTTGCCGTGCAGGAGAAAAAGAGTCTGTTATTGCCCTCCATTGCTTTGCTTTTTGCATTCGTTCTGGTAATTTTTGTCCCGCGTTTCTATTACGGTTGTTACAATCTTGTGGCCAAGGACCTTATATATACAGTAGGAGTGCCTGTGACTCAATGGAGCGAAAAGTATGTGGCAAACGTGGTGTATGAATCCGAGTCGGTTTGGCAGTGTATATGTCTTTACTGGTTGCCGTTGTGCCTTCTTCTGCTTTCAATGCTCCTTGCTGTAATCTCTCCCGCCTTTCGTGGGCGCAGTACATTCCCGGCAAGGATGTCCGGCGCCGTAAATTGCTCGGCACTTTTGTTCTCGCTCATTGTGATGGCGTGTTTCTGGTACAGGGACACAAACTTCCGCATTGAGAACAAACAGATGGTTGCAATGTGGGATGAAGATTGGGCGGCAGTGGCCGAATATGCGAAAGATACTGATGAACCTACCCGTCAGATAGTCCTGAACAAGAATCTGGCGTTGGTAAACATGGGAAAACTCGGTCAAGAGATGTTTGCTTACCCCGATGGCGGTTTGCTCCCGGTATCTCCCATTTCTGTGCATATGACTCACACCGACGGCAGTTCCATCTATTACAATTATGGTAAATTCAACTATTGTTACCGGTGGTGCGTGGAGAACTCGGTAGAGTATGGCTGGAGGGTAGAGTATCTGAAGAATGCCGCACGCTCTATGTTGCTCTCGGGCGAGTACAAACTTGCCGGCAGGTACACAAGAATACTCAAGAGTACCCTTTTCAACAAAGGTTGGGCGCAGGAACTTGAGAAGTATATCGATAATCCGGAACTTATAGCACGGGAACCATCATTTGCAATGCCCTTGTCCTTTGCGTGCTATAACGATGTCCTTGGTGTGGACGAGGGTGTGGAAGTGCACCTTACCTCGACGATGGACGCGCTCGGGTTGCGGCAGAGTATAGGCACTGAGAATCTCCTTGCTTTGCGCGACGCTTTTGAGGCCGGTGACATCGAGGCGCTTAAGGCAGCGCAGGAAAACGTGGGCGAAGTGTCGCACCCTTATCTTGAGACATCTATGACAATGGCGCTTATAAAAAAGGACTCGAAACGCTTTCTGCAACTGTTCGACATGTATCTTGCCAACCATATGAAGGGCGTCGATTTAAAAGCCGGCAATGCGGTCAAGTATCTGCCTGTACACTACCAGGAGGCGTTGCTGCTATTCCTGCTCCTTGATAAAGGGCAGACTGTGCAGGTGGGCGATGCATTCCTCGGCAAAATAGTGTCACGTGCGCCCGGCGGAACCGAATCGCGTTTCAATGCGTTCCAGCGTGCGGTGGCCACAAACAGGGATGTCATCAGCAAGAAATATCCCGATATGTCCGAGTCCCGGATGAATGCCCAGTTGGCAACCATCCTTAAAGAGGAGTTCGGAAACACGTATTACTATTACTACTTCTTCGTGAAGAAAATAAAGACTTATTAATCGCTGTTATCATGAGAAATATATTCCGATATATTCCGTTGTTGTCTCTGCTTGCCGTCGTGGCCTGTTCTACGCAGGTACCGCGGGAATATGAAACGGTAAATGCACTGCCTGCTGTTTTCCCCGAATACACGAATGTGACAATACCATGCAATATTGCTCCGTTGACATTCAGGATTGAGAATGAAGCCGAGGATTATGTAACGTCGTTCAAGGTCGGCGATAAAGAAACCGTGGTTGCCGGTAGCGAAGTGGCCCTCTCCATGGACGAGTGGAACGGACTTCTGGCCGAGGCAAAGGGCGACAGTATAAAAATTGATGTCTTTGCCAGGGTGGCGGGTGGCTGGAGAAAGTACAACACTTTTGTCTTCATTGTCTCTGAGGACGAGGTCGACCCTTACATATCCTACCGTTTGATACCGCCCTCTTATGTCGCATACGAGAAACTGACGATAAACCAGCGTGCCCTCTCCAACTACGACGAGGATGTCATCTTCAGCAACCAGATGATCAATGCGGAACCTAATGGCCAGTGTATAAATTGTCATGCATACAAGAACTACAGGACCGACAATATGCAGTTCCATGTGCGTCAGACTCTGGGAGGAACGGTTTTTGTACATAACGGCGAGATGAAGAAGGTGAACATGAAGTGTGATTCAACCATATCGGCAGGTGTATATCCGTCGTTCAATCCCAAGTATGACCTGGTTGCTTACTCTGTCAATACAACAGGTCAGGTTTTTCATACCAGGCATGCCAATAAGGTTGAGGTTCAGGATACCCTGAGCGATATTATCGTGTATAATCCGGTTGCCGAGACTGTTACGAAGGTTGCGTCCGACCCCAATGCCCTTGAGGTGTTCCCGACCTGGTCACCCGATGGGGAAACACTCTATTATTGTGTTGCCGACGTTGAGTGTGACGACCCTTCAAAGACCCGTGTTACCCAGTTGGTAGAGGGGTATAAAGATATAAAATACGACATTGTGCGCCGTTCCTGGAATCCCGTGACCGGTACCTTTGGGAATGTAGATACGGTGTTCCTTGCCACGGCATTGGGTAAGAGCGCCACATTCCCGCGTGTGTCGCCATGCGGAAAGTTCCTGCTTTTTGCATTGGGCGAATATGGCTGTTTCCATATATGGCACAAGGACGCCGACCTCTATCTCCTGAGTCTTGAGGACGGCACGTATTGGCCGCTTGAGAAGGCGAATTCGCCGTTTGCCGAGAGTTATCACTCATGGAGCAGCAACGGGCGCTGGATTCTTTTTGCAAGCCGCCGCAAGGAGAACAATTACAGCCGTCTATACCTGGCTCATGTGAATGCAGACGGTTCAAGTGACAAGGCGTTTGTATTGCCGCAAAGAACATCCGGTCATTATGATTTCTTCGACCGCTCATACAATGTTCCTGAGTTCATGATTGAGCCCGTATCCATTACTCCGCAAGAGTTTGCCGAGGTGGTCAAAGGTGAACCGGTAAGTGTTAAATATTCGTCAAATGCAAAGTGAAATTTAACACTCTATTGTTAAATAAATAAAATTCGCAAAAAATCTCTTCTTTGGCATTTGTTAGCCCGAGAAGAGATTTTTTTCTGTTAAAAAGTGAAAAAATCGGTGCAGAGGTGAAAAAAAAATCGGTTTTGTGCGAAATATTATTTAAAAGTCTTATTTTTGCACATTACCAAAGGGTATTTTATGCCCTGGCGTGATATGCTTAAAAAAATGAAAAATAATAATTAATAAATTTTGTACTTATGTTTAAGCACCGTTTAAGTAAATTCGGCAAAGCATCGCTTTATGTGATGTGCATGCTTCTTGCAGGCGGTTCGTTTGTCTCATGTGAAGATGAATATTTCTATGACGACAGGGAACCGGAATGGTTGGGCGCAAGTATCTATGATTTCCTTAACGAAGGTTCGTCGGGTCACACCTACAAAAACTTCGTCGAACTCATCGACAGTCTTGGAGAGAGGGAAACGCTTGCACACACAGGTAGTAAAACTCTTTTCATTGCCGATGACGTGGCATTCCAGCACTTCTTCAAGAATAACCCATGGAATGTCAAGAGCGTTGCCGAAATGTCTAAGGCGCAGATGAAGATTCTGCTTTACAGCGCAATGCTTGACAATGCAATGCTGCTTGATATGTTGTCAAGCGACGGTCCCGATGTCTCTAACGAAGGCAAACGCCTGCGTCGTGAAACTTCGGTTTCCGACATAGACACCATTGAACTTACCGATAAAAGACCGCTGTACAACAAGTTCTGGGACGCACGTTACGGAACCGGCAGCAAAAAAATCCGTTTGGCCAAGGATGGCTCAAAACCTATGATGGTGCATTTCTTGCCTGATTATTTGAAGAATAATGATATAAAGCCGTCTGATATGAATGTCCTTTTCAAGAAAAGCGATGGAACTCAGGCAAAGACCTATGCCGAAGGTGAGGCTTTTGTTTTCGGCAACAAACTTGTAACCAGCGATATACCTATGGACGGTTTCTCTGACGATAATATGACCATTGTATGTAAAAACGGTTATCTCTATCGCCTTGACAGCGTCCTTCTCCCTCCGTCAAACATGGCCGAGGAATTACGCCGTCGTGAAGATACCAAAGTGTTCAGTTACATGCTTGACCGCTTCTGTATTCCTGAATATAATGCACGTTTGTCGCAGGACTTCAATGCTTACTATGGTACGAATGACAGTATCTTCTGTCTGCGATACATAGACGGTGCAGGGTCGAATTTTAATGATGAAGTAAAGTTGAAAACATGGTACATAATGTTGGATGAAGTTGACGCTGCACCTGCGGCAGACGAACTTCTGAAGTTTGACCCGGGACGTAATGATATCAATGACGGTACTTCAGGGGCGGGTGCAGATATGGCTGCAATGTTCGTGCCTAAAGATGATGTCATGTTTGACTACTTTGTGAACGGTCCCGGTGTGTTCCTGCTTCAGAACTTCGCACCACATGTGGAGGTTGTTGCCGGCGATGGTTACGAGTCTTTGATTCGTGCACTCAATTGTGTGCCTGAGAACAATGTGGCAGAGTTTGTCAACAATCTCATGCATGAATCCTTTGCAGGTTCGGTACCAAGCAAGTTTACAAAAGTCGTGAACGACGCCAAGGATGAGATGGGACTTGCACCGGAACATGTTGACGAATGCGTGATTGCAAACAACGGTGTCATATACCTAATGAATACTGTATTTGGTCCGCAATCATTTGAGGCGGTGTCTGCACCATTGCTTTTCTTTGCCAACATGAGTATAATGAATCAAGTGAATATTGCTCTCAAATACGACTATTATCTTCTTGCAATGAAGTCTGTGTATAGTTTTATCGTACCCGACGATACGGCGTTCGTCTATTACGACCCGGCGAGCAAGGTACTTGAAAAAACAGAACCCACGGCTTATGTATACCATTACAATAGCGAAAATCCGAAAAATAACACCAGCAGCAAGCAATTATGGTATGAAGAGTATAAATATAATAAAGGTACTTATGAACTGGAGGGTACTCCTATAACAACAGGTGAGGCAGCACTCGGGTCCGGAGAACACAGAACCCGTATGACCGACCTTATGGAGTATCTTATTGTCGTTCACGACGAGGGTGATGGTATAATATTGCCCGATGGTACACCAAACAACAAAAAGTATCACCAGACAAAGGGTTATGGCACAATTAAAGTCGATACCAGCAATCCTGACCGAATCAAATTCTGGGGTGGAGAACAGTTGGAGAACGGTGCCGATATAGTTGCGGCAGCAACATATCCACAGAAGAATGGATATACATTCTGTACAGTTCCCGAAGAAGGATTTTCAGGTATTCCTACACCGCCTACAAGGTCTGTACACTCATACGTTATTGATGAAGCTCAGGACGAGTCACATCCTTTCCATGAGTTCGGTAATCTGTGTGTGCCTGCAGGCGTCGGTGAATTTGAGGCTGTGATGTTGCAACTCTTCCCCGAGGAGGTAAGCAATGTAACGTCAAGAGGAAAACTCTACAGCGATTCAACCAAACTATATTCTATCTTCTATACCAAGAAGAACTGTGTTGTTAGCAGTAACGGCGTTGAGAACGACGATTACACCGCTGCCAAGAAAACAAATGAAATCAATAACTTGGTATCATTCTTCAATACATATCATTACACCGTTTATGTGCCGTCAAACGAGGCTGTGAAGGAACAGATTGATTCGGGTCTTCCGCAGTGGGAAGACATCCTTGAAACAGCCAAGGTGGCACCAAAGAAGGCTGCAGCGCAAATGCGCCTGCTCAACAGTTTCCTGCGTTACCATTTCCAGGATAACTCTGTTTATGTAGATGCAGTGCCATTCTCTATGCCATTGCCGGGCGGCGGCTCCAAGAGCGAGGCCAACTTCTCTACAGCTGTGGTAAATCCCAAAACATCGCGCTTCTATGAGACTACTGTCACTACTGTTGATGGAACTCTGCAGATTACCGACCAGTTGGGTAGGACCGCAAAGGTCAACAAGGCATCAGGCGCCGAGCATGAGACTTGGAATATTATGGCACGTGATATCGAATATGAGACAAAGACTGTCCAAGGTACGAAAACTCCTAATACCATCAAGACTTCATCGTTCTCTGTAATTCACTCTATCGACAATGTGCTGTTGCACGAAGGACTCTTTGGTTTCGATGGTCGTTATTGCCGTTATGCCAACGATGGTGAACTTGTTGATGAGATGGATATTGAGCATGGTGATAAAACCGTTGCCCATCGTGTAGCCAACTGCGGAAAAGCCCAGATTGCAGACGCAAACGGTGCAATGAAGAGTGTGCGTTTGGCATACCTCATGCGCGAGTTGAGCGAAGGCGAAGAAGGATATGATTCAAAATATACCCGCGAGGCTTATGTACTTGATGAAAATGGTCAGAAGATACTCATAACCAATGAAGGTTTCTTGGTGAAAGTAAGTACGGACGACGATGTTATAACGTATGAATACGCTGTGGATGAAAATAATGTCCGACTCAGAATCGATGAATCCGGTAATATCTGTAAAGAAAATGAGTCTGCAAAATAACAGTGATGTAGAATAAACATAATTAGCCATGATAAAAATAAAGAAATTATTGCTACTCGCGCTTTTCAGCTCTTTGAGCAGTATGGTTTTGGCACAAAAGGGTGCGAGAATTTCGGGTACGATAACCAGTGACGCCGAAGGTCCACTAATTATGGTGAACATCACCGAGCGTGACAACAGTAACCGTATCATTAACCACAGTGCAACCGATTTTGAAGGAAACTTCTCTATGGTTGTGAAAAGTACTGCCAACGAGCTTGAAATCACCTATATCGGTTACAAGACACAGCGAATTCCCATTGGCAGTCGCACAGTCTTCAATATAAAGATGGTCGAGGACAACATGCTTGAGGAGGTACAGGTTGTAGCCAAGCAGGTACAGCGTTCAGGCGGTCTTGACATTCTTGAGAGAGAAATGACGCATGCGACACAGAAGATAAGCATGGAGGATATGGAAGGTCTTTCGTTTGCCTCTGTCGACCAGGCGCTCCAAGGTCAGATTGCAGGTCTTGACGTCGTTTTCAATTCCGGTGACGTTGGTTCGGGAACCCAAATGCGTTTGCGCGGTAACTCTGTACTTGATGGTTCAATGGGCGACGCGAATCCGCTTATTGTGGTAGATGACAACATCTTCGAAGTCAATGATACCGATTTTGATTTTGAAACAGCGACCCAGGACAAGTTTGCCGACCTTTTGATGGTGAATACAGAGGATATTGCCGAAATTGAGGTTCTGAAGGATGCTGCCTCATGTGCGGTGTACGGTTCACGCGGTGCCAACGGTGTCATCAAAATCAAGACAAAGCGTGGTAAGCGTGGTCCCACACGTGTCAGTTTCTCATATAAATTCCAGGATAAGTGGACACCGAAGGGTCTTAATCTTCTCACCGGTGACGACTATACAATGCTCATGAAGCAGGCACTTTTCAACCAGAATCCCGAGAATGCTGTAATTCCGGAGTTGAACTACCAGAAGACATTCCCCGAGTATGAGAACTACAACAATAATACCGATTGGGTAGATGCAGTCTCAAAACACGGATACAGCAATGATTACAATATCAATATCTCCGGTGGTGGTGAGAAGGCAACATTCCGTATTTCAGCAGGTTATCGTGATGAGACAGGTCAGGTGATAGGTCAGTACTGGCAACGTTTTACAACACGTCTTGCTCTTGACTACTATGTGTCTGAACGAATCAAGGTTATTGCAGACTTCTCGTTTACCTATAACAAGAACAAGGAGAATACAATGCACCTTCTCAACGAGGCATTGCACAGAATGCCTAATATGAGTATCTACAGGCAGGATTCAATCGGTAACAACACCGATGACTACTATGCAATGCTTGATTATGAAGAAAGCAAGCGTAATGAACTCCAGAAAAAACTGAACGGTCAAAAGAACCCTGTTGCCGTAGGTAATCTTGCCGACTACAAGACTGACAAATACAGTATCAGTCCGCAGATTACGTTCGAGTATAATCTTCTTGGTCTTGAGGACAATGAGACCCAGTTGAAGTATCGCGGTATGGTTAACCTCAACGCTTCTACATCTGCGACAACGTTGTATCAGCCGGCTGCAATATCAATGGCCGACTGGAATGCCGACGAAAAGAACAATTCGAAATCCGATGATAGCAAGAGTTTGAGTTTCACAACACGTCATCAACTTATCTTTACTCCTTACCTTGGGCACAAGGACCACTTCATGACAATGAATGCCCAGTTCGAATTAAGGACGGGTAGCGGCAACTCGCAGAACTCTACTGCATTGGGTCTGCCGAGCGGCAACATAAGCAGTTCTACTGTTAATTCAAAACTTGGCGGTGCCGGTACCGGTAAATGGGAAAGTCGCAATATCAGTTTTGTTTGGGACGCCCACTACTCATACAAGTCAAAATATGCTTTGCGCTTGGCTGTTCGTGGCGAGGGTCTTACCTCTATGGGTGACGACAGAAAATGGGTCGCTTATCCATCTGTCTCTGCCCGTTGGAACATCATTGATGAGCCTTGGATGGAATGGGCACGTCCGGTTGTGAGCATGCTTTCTGTACGTCCGGGTTGGGGTATGGACGGTCATGCCCCGGGTGAGAATATGACTTTCAACAGTTATTCACCATATCAGTATAGACAATGGGTATCCAACGATCAGTCTATTTTGCACGACCTCTCATATCTTGGTATGGCTGCATTCAAAATGGACGGTATCCGTTTGACTGACCTTCGTTGTTCACGCAAGAGCGAGTGGAATGTCGGTTCCGACTTCGGTTTCTTCAATGGCTTGTTCACCGGTGCATTCAACTACTATAACGGTGTAACATCTGAGCAGTTGATTTCCGGTTACAGAATACCGTCAACCACAGGTTATTCCTCTTTGGCATACAAGAACTCCGGTTCAATGAGGAACTCGGGATGGGAACTTAACCTTAACCTAAATAATATAAAGATTGTAAAAGACCTCTCACTGTCTCTCTTCTTCAATATCGGTAACAACTACAACGAGATTCTTGAACTTGAAGAAGCGTATCTTGAGGCACGTAACGGAACCTATGATAAACCCGAGAATAGCAAATATCTGCCTCGTATACAGATAGGCAACCCCAGCGGTGCCATCTACGGTTTCCGCTATAAGGGTGTGTACCGTTACAGTTACAAGAACTGGGAAAAGGCACTTGCCGAAGAGGCAGCAGGTCGTGATGGCACATGTCCTATCGTAAGGGACGCCGAAGGTAATGTCGTATATCAGGCCAACGGAACTCCAAAGCCAATGGTACTCTTCTACGATAATGAGACCAAGACCAGTAAATATACATTCCGTGGCGGTGATGCGATATACGAGGATATAAACCACGACGGTACAATAAACCAACTCGATATCGTGTATCTGGGTAATTCCAATCCCGCGGCACAGGGTGGTTTCGGCCTTACTCTGCGTTACAAGAAGTGGACTTTGAGAACCAACTTCACATATCGTTGGGGTGTGGATGTAGTGAACAGTTCACGTATGAACTTCGAGAACATGGCTACATTCAACAACCAGAGCCGTTCTGTAAACTGGCGTTGGCGCAAGGAGGGTGACATGACCGAAATTCCCCGTGCGGTATATGGTAATGAAAGTGCCTACAACTATTTGGGTAGCGACCGTTATGTAGAGGACGCTTCATACGTGCGTTTCTCTTATCTGCAGTTGTCTTACTCTTTCGAACCGGCATGGCTGAAGAAGATTGGTCTCAAGAACTTGAATCTCTTTGCTTCGGTCGACAACATCTGTTTCTGGTCAAAGTACACCGGTCTTGAACCGGAGATTGCGTCAAGTGGTGATGGTATCGCATACGACGGTTCAAAGACTCCACGTCCACGCTCATATACACTCTCACTTTCGTTTGGTTTCTAAAAATTGTCGACTATGAAAAGAATATCCAAAATATATAAGAATTTACTCACACTGCTTGCAGTGTTGCTGTTTGCTAGTTCCTGTACAGATTATCTGACAATCATTCCGCCGGACAAGACTACAGAGGAATTCTATTGGCAGACAGAGGATGATGTCAACGGTGTGCTTGCCAAGGCTTATCTTAACCTTCTCAGCACAGATGCCATCAAAAAGGCTATTGTTTGGGGTGAACTCCGTTCCGAGACCTTGACAATACCTACCAACCCGAATTCTGAAATCAAATATGTTGTCGAGGCAAATCTTTTTGACGATAACGGTTATTGCAATTGGGCTATATACTATGAGGCAATACAGACAGCCAATCTTGTTATTGACCGTGCGCAGGATGTGCTTGAGCGTGACCCGGACTTTACCCAAGGTGACTGTGATGTCGTTCTTGGCGAGATGTACGCTCTTCGTGCCCTTGCCCACTTCTATCTTGTGCGTGCATTCCGCGATATCCCTATGGCACTTGAGGTTGTCGATAAGGACTATAATATGCCACAGTATCCTCAGGTACATCCTTTGGTGGCCCTCAACCACATTATGGCCGACCTGGACAAAGCACAAGGATTGGTTATGAAATCCGGCAGTTTTGTCAATCTTGACGGACACAACCGCAATCTTGGACGTATAACGGAAAATGCAGTGTTGGCCATGAAAGCAGATGTGAACCTGTGGCGTGCTGCGTTTGCCCAGTATCATGAGAATAATACAGAACTTGTAGGTCCGAATGATGTGCAGAGGTATTATGATGATTGTATAAACGACTGCCGTACTATTGTTGCCAATATGGACCGTATGTTTGAGGCTGAAAACAAGGGTAACAAGGGCAATAAGGAGTCATATCCCTATAATCTTATACAGAACGAAGGTAGTGCCGATTTAAAGAAACTGACTAAGAGCAGTACTGCGTTTGACGAGATTTTCGGTGCAGGTAACTCCAGCGAGTCCATCTTTGAATTGCAGGTAACCGGTACCAATGCAACCAATGGTTTTGCTCTTGGAACGCGTGATATGTATGGCGCGTCCGGAACTGCTTATGGTTATGACAAGAGTCTTGTAATAGTGCCAAAGGATTTCCATAAAAACTATTCCGAAGATGATTTGCGCGCATTCTCGTTCTTGGATATCGAGGACCACAAAACCGGTAAGGAAGAGGGTTCTGTTTATGTTTGCAAATACAAGGCCATGTCGTCACCGGCTTATATGGGAAACTACCGCAATGCCGACAATTTTGCTGCAAACTGGATTGTATACCGTAAGACCGATGTGTTGCTGATGATGGCCGAGGCGCTTACTCTGCGTCCTTCATCTTCCGAAGATGACTACAAAGAGGCTTTCAATATTGTCAAGGCAATCAATACACGTTCACGTATGGACACGCTTAACATCAAGAAACCTTTGGATTTCAACAAATATAATAATAAGGAGACTTTGCATGAACTCGTGCTCAAGGAGCGTCTGCTTGAACTATCGTTTGAGGGCAAACGTTGGTTCGACCTCGTGCGCAAGGCTCTCAGGGAGAAGGATACAAAGAATATTCTGTTTGTAGCCAAGAAACTTGACAACGGCGCCGGTGCTGTACAGAGTAAGATGGCAACTATTGACGGTCTGTTCATGCCAATCCATAGAGATGAATTGCTTTACAATGAAAATCTGAAACAGAATCCGGTTTACACCCGAGAAGATTCGTCTACGGAGATGAATTGATGAGCAAACATTGAATTATATATAGGTTCATCCGTCGGTTTGCTTTGTGAGGACAGATGGATGACCGGTTTGAAGGAAAGAAAATGACAAAAAATATGAATACATTATTTAAACATAAGATTCTGGCAGGTGCAATTCTATGCAGCGCATTGTTTGCTGTATCGTCATGCGATGATACCGATGTGTTGTCCGACGCACCACAAGAGACATTGTACAATGTCATGATGGCCGATAATGATTTGACCGAATTTATTGAAGTAATCAATCATTGCGGCGCGCATTGTGCCGATTCTCTTTTCAATCAGTCGAGAGTGTATACAGTATGGGCTCCCAAGAACAAAACGTTCAACAAAGACTCCCTTATATCCGAAATTAAAGAGGGCGGGAAAAGAGATCAGGTATTCCATAGGTTTGTGATGGCCCACGTTGCAAACAACCTGCATGCAGCCAATGGTGATATGGATGCCAAGATTCTGCTTCTGAACGGAAAATTCGCCGAACTTGACGGTTATCGCAAAGATGGCAAACTGTATTATACATTTGACGGTCAGACACTTGAAGAAGTGAACAGGAGAACAAGGAATGGTTTCCTGCACAAGTTGGCAAGTCCTGCAGAGTATAAATACAATATCTGGGAATATCTGAGTGTTGACTCCCGTGTCGATTCAGTTGCCTCATATTTGTACGCATTCAATGACACAACCTTTAACGAGTTTGCCAGTACTCCCGGTCCTATTGTTAATGGAGTGCAGACATATATTGACTCTGCATTCATAACATCCAACATTATGCTCAGTTCATGGAGCGGTGTCGGTATGTTGGATACCGAGGACTCTACATATACAGTATATGTACCTTCAAATGATGCATGGAACGAAATGCATGCCTTGGCTGCAAAGCACTTCAAGTATGGCGAACACAGAAAACCTACAAAGGTCACCTTGGAAGAAAGAGACTCTTTGCATAACTACTATTCACGTATAAATCTGCTCAAGTACATGACATACAGCGAAAACGAGCAGCGTTATGTCAAGGAACCCGGTATGGCCATGCCGGCATGGCATGGAAGGTCTGTGTATGACTTTAGACCGGAGTTCTCTAAAGATGTTCTTGAAGAGAATGTAATATATTCAAAGGAACTCTCCAACGGTACATTCAAGATTGTGGACAAGATTCCATATAATCAGTTCGAGTTGTGGCATGATACAATCAAGATTGAAGGAGAGAATACCAATTTTATGAAGTATAAGGGTGCACAATCGGCAGAACGTTTTGCTGTCTCAAAGATTGATTTGCAGGCCGACTCTACTTTGGCCGGTGTTGAGATTTCCGGTGGTGCATATTATATGGCCGGTAGTAACGAGGGTAAACAGAGGGCTTCAGTAACACTTACTGCGGGTATTCCCAATATTCTTTCTGCAAGTTATAATGTCGCATTCATACTCGTACCGAACAATTTCCCTAAAAAACCTCTTTCGGAAATCAAACCTATGAGTATGGAAGTGACTATCGAGCATGCGGCTCAATCAAAGCAACTCTACTCATTTGAAATCAAAGATTATATGGTAGAGCGAGTGGATACCATGTTTCTTGAGGATGAGGATGGCAAACCGGCTGTGATTACAGTTCCTTTCTGCGAATATTATGATGGATATCAAGACCTCAATACCGAGGCCGACTGCAACTTCACTATTGTGATGGAAACAAAAAGAGGTGCATCTCTTGATCCATCCATCCGTCTCGATGCAATTCTTCTTATCCCTGTTGAGGACCCTGAAGAATAGTCTGTAATATGTATAAAAAGGAAATAACTATGTATATGCGACAATTTATGCAATTATTGGTGGCTATGGTGGCATTCCTGCCATCAGTGGTCCATGCGTCAGACTGCAGTTCTGGCGTGTACGCAGCAAATGATTCTGTAAAAACAGAGACTGTGCAGTCCGAGGATTTACGCACCATTACAGGTACTGTCTACGATGCTGCGACAAATACACCGTTGGCCGGTGTTCGCGTTCAGGCAACAGGTCATAAGAAGGTTACTGCAATGACTGACGCCGAAGGAAAATACCAACTCAATATCCCTTCCTACGTTACCTTGCTCGACTTCTCGACACAAGGTTATCTGCTTGTTCAGAAAGCGACAGGTCGTGCCGATATTGTCAATGTGCGTCTTTATCCTGAGGGCTTCACGGCAAACTACAGTGATGATATTACGCTTGCGGCGGAGCGTAGCATGGCGGAACATGATTCTTGGGCCTTGTCGGTTGATGCCGATATACAGAACAAGCTGGGCGCCGATGTCCGCACAATAACACGTTCCGGAACACCGGGTATAGGTGCCGTAATGTTCATCCGTGGACTCAATTCGCTCAATGCAAATGTGCAACCCCTATTTGTTGTGGATGGTGTGATTTGGGACTTGCAGGATGGCAATGAGACTATCCACATGGGTCTCTACAACAATGTTCTCAATGCAATTGATGTCAACGATATACGTGACGTCAAGGTAATCAAGAACGGAACAGCCATCTATGGTGCACGCGGTGCCAATGGTGTCGTAATCATAAATACAAAGCGTGGCGAGAGCATGGCAACACGTATTACAGCAAACATCTATGCCAATGTTGCGCTTACTCCCAGCACTCCTAAGATGTTAGGTACAGAGGATTTTCGTATCTATGCTAATGAGATGATTGGTACAATGGACATACGTGCGAACACTGAATTTGGTTTCTTGCGTGGTGATGCTCCTGTATACGATGAGTCGACCGGTATGCTTAAGAGTGGTTATATAGACTACTACAAGTATCACAATAATACCGACTGGGCCGATTTGGTGTACCGTGAGGCTTTCACACAAAACTACAAGGTTAATGTTGAGGGTGGTGACGACGTAGCCAAGTATAACTTCTCATTCGGTTATACTATAGCCGATTCTCCTCTCAAGGGAAACAGTCTTGACCGTTTGAATATACGTCTTAATTCCGATATTCTTCTTGCCGACAACTTCACTACCCGTGTAGATATTTCGTATGCACGCGTGGGCCGCGAAGTTCTCGATGACGGTATGCGTGAAGACCAGACTGCTTTCCCGGTAAGTTCTACAGGCGTGCTTGCTGCAATAAAGGCTCCGTTCCTGAGTCCCTACCGCTACGCAAGTACAGGTGAAATAAGTACTAACCTTGATGCCAGTGATACTTGGGCACACGAAATTCTGGCAACTGCTCGAATTGCACATCCGAACAGTTCATACTACAACCCTATGACAATCCTCACTAAGGGAGCAGGTACCCAAAAGAATGAGTTGGAGTATACCAACATGGGTATCACAGTCGCTCCTGAACTTGTTTTGGGTGATTTCAAGATTTCTGAGATTTTCAACTACTCTCTACACCGTGTGAGCGAAAAGTACTATCTTCCTTACGTGAACTCGAACAAGGGTTATCATTTCTATGTATCATCGCTCAATGGTTCAATAGGTAACTATGTATCTTCTTTCTTCGGTAAAGAGGCTGCTCTTTCAAGCGATACACGTGTAGAGTGGAGCAAGATTTTCGGTGGTCATAGCATTGATGTCTTTGGCGGTTTCCGTTATACGAACTTCAACTTCGACTCAAGTTCAATCTCGGGTGCCAACTCAGGTAGTGACAATGCATTCAATGTCGGTACTTCATTGGAACATCTTGAGAGTTCGGGTGACAATAATGTATGGACAAACCTTGCATGGTATCTTTCAGCCGATTATTCATACAAGACAAGATATTTCTTGCAGTTTGCTGCTTCACTTGAGGCTTCGTCACGTTTCGGCATGAAGGCCGAAGGTGCTCTCAAGATGTGTGGCGTGCCCTGGGCATTCTTCCCCTCTGTGCAGGCTGCATGGCTTGTATCTTCTGAACCTTGGTTTAAAGTGAAACCAATCAATATGCTTAAGTTGCGTGCCGGTTTTGACATGGCCGGAAATGACGCACTTGACTACTTCGCTTCACGAAGTTACCTGCACACCGTTAAGTTCTATGACAAGTCTATCGGTTTGCAGTTGGGTAATGTGGAGAATGAGGGTATCAAGTGGGAGACGACCTCACGTTTCAATGTTGGGCTCGATGCCATGTTGCTCGACAACCGTCTGTCTCTGTCGTTCGATTGGTATACATCAAAGACAAGCGACCTTCTTGTACAGAAACAGTATCCTTATGTCACAGGTATGGACAAATATTGGGCAAACGGCGGTGAACTCAAAAACACCGGTATCGAGGCCACAATCAATGCCAAACTTATCAATACAAAGAACTGGCAGTGGGAACTCGGTGCGTCTTTGGGTCACTATAAGAACGAGGTTACTGCGCTTGATGAGGATGTCGCTCCGGTATCGGTATATGGTGGAGAAGTCATCACAAAAGTCGGTGAACCTGTCGGCGCTTTCTGGGGTTATAGGACTGAAGGCGTTCTATGCAGTTCCGATGAAGCCAAAGAAGCCGGGCTTTTCCAGCGTGACGCAACCGGTGCGCCCGAGTACTTCAAGGCCGGTGATATGAAGTTTGTCGATGTCAATCCCGGCAAGGACCCCGGTTGCATTGACGAGAACGACAAGGTTGTAATCGGTAATCCAAACCCAGATATATATGGTAATGTATTTACCCGCCTCAAGTATAAGGAATTCCAACTCGATGTCAACTGCAACTATTCGGTAGGAAACGATGTGTACAACTTCTATCGCCAGCAACTTGAGGGTGGTTCAAACTTCTTTAACCAGACAACAGCTCTTGCTAACCGTTGGACCTACGATGGCCAGAATACAGATATACCGGCCATCGCTTTCGGTGACCCGATGGGTAATGCACGTTTCTCTGACCGTTGGATTGAGGACGGTTCATACTTCAGGGTAAAGGCCATCAAGTTCTCTTATGATATTCCATTGGTACTTGATTGGTTGCAAGGTCTCACTGTTTGGGCTGCAGCAGAGAATGTGCTTACATTTACAAAGTACAAGGGTTCTGATCCCGAGTTCTCTGTCAACAACAATGTATTGTATCAAGGTGTAGACGCCGGTCTGTTGCCTCAAACCCGCAGTTTCCATCTTGGCGTGAAAGTTAACCTCTAAGGAACACTCCTGTGTGCACGGTTTCCCCGTGCCACAGGTACAAATAAATAAAACAATGAAAAAGAATCTTATTTATACGGTGGCATTCCTGCTCTGCGGGGCTGTTTTCTTCAGTTCCTGCGAGGATATGCTGAATCCTGAGTCAAACCGTGTGGAGTATGAGTTTGACCCATTGACAATGAACGACTCTGTATATTCAGTTCTGGGTATCCTCAAGGGTGTTCAGGAAGTAGGTGACCGTCAGGTCCTCCTAAACGAACTTCGTGCCGATTTGGTGTCTCTGAATGCGTCAAAGGCCGTAATCGATATCCAGGAGTTGAGCAGGTCTGAATTCAACCTTGAGTCCAACAAGTATCTTGATGTAAAGGACTACTATACTATCATTAATAACTGTAACATCTTCTTTACCCGTATTGACACCACTCTGCAAAAGAACGGTATTAAGGTGATGATGCCTGAGTATGTTGCCGTAAAGACCATTCGTGCATGGACATATCTTCAACTTGCAATCAACCACAATTATATCCCTTATTTTACAGAACCTGTGTTGACGCACGGTGCTGCTGAAGATGTGATGAACCGTCCTAAACTTTCGCGTCAGGAAGTCATCTCTAAACTTATTGATGAATTGTTGCCATACGAGAATCCCTCATTGTACCCTATGCCTGCATGGGACTCTGATGGAAAGGTCCTCAAGTTCGGATACGGCATTGGTGGAGTAGAAATCCTGACAGAGAAACTTTTTGTGCCTGTGCGCATGCTTCTTGGTGATTTGTACCTATGGAGAGGATTGCCCGGCGATTATCGCAAGGCAGCGAAAGCTTACTATGACCTCTTGGCTGCAACATCAACCGGTTCAAATGTGAGTAAATTTGTCGACAACAAATTTATCTCTGAGTATATTGCTGACGGTGGTAAATTATATAGTACTGCTTTCTCCCAACTGTTCTCAGTCAATGATTATACAAACAAGATTGAAAAGAATATACTTGCTTTGATTCCTTATGCTACATCATCATTGAATGGAACAATCTCCCAACTTGCTGATATTTTCCTGCCTGTATCCGATGCCGGCGGTTCTCAGGTTGTTGCGTCTCCTGCAATGGTTTCTTTGTCTGAGAGACAAGTCTACCGTTATGTCGATAATGTCGACAAACCAAAGATTGTAGAGTATAGTCACATTGAGGATTACGAGACAAAAGGCGACTTGCGTCTTGTATCGACAACATGTTACCAGAACATTCAAGATGAGGACGGCGCTGCTTCATCGACCAAGTTCAATAATCTTATTGCAAAATTCAATCTTGAGAATAACAGAGTCAACACTCTTTATACTCCAACAATACCTACTCCTTATATCGTTTTATCACGTCCTGAGCAAGCATATCTCCGTCTTGCCGAGGCGCTGATGGGAATGCACCGTGAAGGGTATTTGGGAGCAATGGATGTTGCCATGACAATACTTAAGAGTGGTATTAAGACCAAAGAGACTCTCCTGCTCAATCCTGTTTACGATTCCATTCCTTATGTGAATTCAAAGGGTGATACAATACGTTGGGACAAGTTTGTGGCATCCTGCACCGACGAGTTGGTTCTTGATTTCTCTAATGCCTTCTTTGCCGACAACACCGGTATTCACTCCCGCGGTTCAGGTGATAGCGAGCATAACATTTATTATGCACTTGATGACATCAATGTAGCACGTTACTTGGGCAAGACCGCAAAGGATGATAATGGCAATGAAATCATCGATGGAGAAATTACTCCTGAAGATAAAGCGCTTTATGTTTCTGAACTTATCCTTGACGAGATGGCTCTTGAACTTGCTTGGGAGGGAACCCGTTTTGGCGACCTTGTGCGCGTAGCAACAGCATTGGGTGACCCTGACGTGCTTGCTTTGCGCATTGCGGGCCGTGATAAGGCCAATACTGTTTCTCATCGCCATCCCAATTATGACAAGGATGGTGCCATATACGATAACATGAGAAATGAGAATAACTGGTATATTCCGCTTCCCGGTGATTTTGTGGAAACGAGTGCGGCGGAGTAAACATAACATGAAATTATTCTTTATGAGGGAGGGCTTAAGTTCCTCCCTCATTGATTTAATCCTATATTATGAAGAAAATTGTCATACTCACCGGTGCTGGAATGAGTGCCGAGAGTGGTATAAGCGTTTTCCGCGGCAGTGGCGGTTTGTGGGATGAGTACCCTGTGGAGCAGGTTGCAACTCCCGAAGGTTATCGTGCAAATCCCGGGCTTGTTCTTGAATTCTATAACAAACGGCGCAGACAACTGCTTGAGGTCGCACCTAATCATGGGCATGAACTTGTGGCGGCACTTGAAAATGATTATGACGTTACTGTAGTAACGCAGAATGTAGATGACCTTCACGAGCGTGCCGGGTCTTCAAATGTCATACATCTGCACGGAGAATTGATGAAGGTGTGCTCCTCAAGAGAACCATATAATGAGAACTATGTAAAGATCCTGACAAGTGATAACGCTGAAATCGGACTTGGTGACCTCGCTGCCGACGGTTCACAGTTACGCCCTTTTATAGTGTGGTTTGGCGAGGCAGTGCCCAAGATGGATGACGCAGTGCGTTCTTTGTCGGGTGTCGATGTATTCGTTATTATAGGGACATCGCTAAATGTTTATCCTGCCGCAGGTTTGCTTGATTATGTGCCCCGCAACGTGCCGGTTTATCTCATTGATCCTAACGATGTAAAAGTGCCAAGCAATCGCCCAGTGACAGTAATACGCAATGGTGCTTCTGCAGGAATGGAAGAATTGATTACAAAATATTTGAAATGATTACAATATTATAATAATTTAACTTAATATTGTTTGCAACTGTTGTACAATTTCTTAATTTTGCAGTGCAGGAAAACGGTTGTTCCGAACCATCTTGCTGCATAATTGTTTAACTGATAAACCATAATTTTATGAAAAAGTATATTTGTACAGTATGTCAATGGGTCTATGACCCTGAAATCGGTGACCCTGAGCAGGGGATTGAACCGGGTGTAGCATTTGAGGACCTTCCTGATGATTATGTGTGTCCGCTGTGCGGAGTAGGCAAGGAGGAGTTCGAGGTTGAGGAGTAGTATCTCCATAATTTCATTACAGAAGAAGATGATTTGAAAGTGTGCTTTTGCGTTACGCAAGCCTGATACAACATCTTCTTGTTCATGTCCAACAACAGAGGGTGACTTTAAAAGTCACCCTCTGTTGTTGCTGCCGTCAGCACTTTATTGCTCCTGTTCAATATACAGTCACTTTCTCTCCGTTTACAATATACATGCCTGCAGGTACGGCAATTCCTGTTGTGCCCTCAGGGACAGTTGTCTTGTATACCAGACGCCCGTCAACAGTGTATACTGCAACCTCCTGTGCCTCGAGTGCAGTAACCGTTATCATCTCACCACCGCTTATGTTTGCTGTCATGAGTGTGTTGTCAATTCCTGTTTTTTCGCCGAAAGGTACGGAGATGTCTGCCAAGTATACCTCGTCGTTGCTGCTTGTCACGGCATATGCGTTTGTGATATCCAGCTTGCGCTTACTCTCCTCGATAACACTGCTTGTACTCAATGTCAGCTTTGCAATGGTTTCTTCACCTGTAAAGAAGTCGGTGTTGTCATTATTGAATGCTACTACACGGAATGTGTTCATGTTTATTTGTGACCAGACAAAAGTGCTGCTTGAAAGCAGTTCGGGTACTGCGATTTCGTCTACATCAAGTCCGTCGGGCACAATAATATCGAACTGTATTGCGTTGTAGTCTTCGCCCATGTAACCGGCAAGGTTAAGGGTTACTTCACATTCTCCGCCCAACTCAATGTCAAATGCGTTTACCGCGAGGTTTCCCTGTGCCTCCGCTGTGTAGTATCTGTATGTGGCTCCGGGTGCCTCGCTGTCGAGTATGAGTTCTGCAACCTTCTCGGCGTCTGCTGCTTCAATTGTACCGTTCCCGTCGGCATCGGCCTTGCCTTCATTGAAGGCCTTGTGTGTTCTGCCGTTCAGATATGCAGCAATCAATGCTGCGTCGTGTACGGTCAGTTGGTTGTTGCAGTTTACATCACCGGTTATAGATGACAATATATCTTCAATGTCATACTCCGTGAGGTTGCCATAGATAAACTCCTTACGTGCCCTGAGCCATTCCTTTGCACGTTCTTTATCACTTTCGTCGAAACCGCAACTGCTTCCCCATTCAACGGCATTGCTTTGGAAAGAATTTTTTGCAAACTCGTAGTAACAGTCGATGTAATCCTCAAGTTCCTCCATGCAATTATTGTCAACAAACTCTTTCCAAACCTTATAGTAGTGTTTCTTGAAGATTTCCGATGTTGTTATATCAATCCAAAATGTGTGGGCATCCATTGCAGAGTTTATGTTGCTCGATGTAGCCCCTGAAATGTAGTATTTGTTGTTGGTTTCATACCCGTAGCCCCAATCGAAATCCCATATGGGACCGAATGTGAGTTTCCCGTCCGTGGTGCTCTCGTCCTTGAAAAGGAATGTGCTCTTCGGATGGTTAATCTCCTGGTTCAACGATAAGTCATTTGTTAGGTAGAAACGTGCAAGGGCATCTACATCAAGCACTGTTTCAATGTTGCCCTTACTGAACAGGACATTAGACATTTCCTTTACGTCATCAAGCATTGCTGTGCGGCGTGCTTTCGCGACATCGGCTGTGTAATCTTCAAGGTCGGGTTCTGCTATCTTTACCGGAAGATTGTATACGCCGGTTCTGTATATTGGTTCATCGTAACTGCCATATGTATCAAGTTCGAGCAGATAGCCAAGTGCCTCATCAATGTCCACACTGTTGTTCGCCATACCCACCTTCTCTGTGAACATGTAGTTGCCCATGTATCTTCCGTTCATGTAAAGGTCTACAGGGATTATGTGGTTGGTATACTTTGCCCCTGCCATCTGTCCCATCTTCATGGACATTGCATTTGCCATAAGTGAACCCTTCTGTGCATTCGCCAGCAACACCCAACTTTTTCCTTTGGTGAGTCCGAATGGCTTAACCTTCTCTGCAAACTTCAGGCGATACGGTTTCTTGCTGTAACCCCATGATGAGTTGCCTCTTCCCTTGATTTGTACCGAGTCATCGAAATTCTCATATACACCGTAGCCTGTTATGCGGAATCTTGCGTCAAGATAGTAATCCTTGCTGTTCACAAACTGTCCGCCAACGATGTCAATGTCAATACGCGGTATTGAAATGGCATTGTCTGTGAGCCATTCAATGTCCACGTTATATTCCTGACCAAACGGCTTGCGCACGTTCTCGAATTTTGCGTCCTGTATCTTCACCGGTTCTTCAGTGCTGCCTTTAAGCACCTTGTACACACGTAGTTCGGACAGTACAAAGTGGTTCTTTGAATACTCTCCGCTTGTCTGCAATATCCTTACTTTTGAGTAACTGCCGCCAAGAGCAATAGTGGGTGAGGTATACTCCAGTCCGATACCGCCTGTGGGCATGCCATCCTTTATGTAGTCGAGCGTGCGTACAAGTTTCCATGTCTGGTTGTCGTCACTGACGTATATTTCCCATACCAACGGGTTATATCCGCCTGACCACGCGCGGCATTTGTAGTAAAGTTGTATGTCTTCTACACTTTCGGGCAGTTCTATGTCTATATATGTGTTTACATTTATAGTGGCGTTGTTCGCGTTGCCCCATGTCGAGTGGAATATCGTCTCGGGGTCGCCATCGAGCAGGTTCCCGAGTACCTCGTCGGCCTGTGTTGAAGGTTTGTTGGTCGACAGCATGTCGGCTGTAAGCGCAATCTCAACTGTATCGCCGTTTGCAACAGGCGTTGTCCATATCTCGTCTTGTGTCTTTATCCATTCTACTGTATTGTATCCTGGGTATGTGACTATGTATGTTACCTTGTCGGCAAAACTTTGGCGCGTAACCTTGCTCTCCTGCATTACGGTATCCACATATGCAACGGCCTTGTCGTCGCTCAACTGGAAACTTGCAGTGAGCCATTTGCCTATGGCATTGAGACTGAAGTACATGTCTTCTGTGACAGTTCCTGCAATGGCGTCAACGTTAAGGTTCGGGTTGTACTTGTTGTTGAACTTGAACGATGTCATTACAGGCAATTGCGGCCTTGTTGTTGAACAACTGTCAAACTCTTCCTTGGTGTAGTGCATTACATCACCGTCCTTTATGGGGAAATAGAGTATGCCGTTCTCCTCATAATAGTTACCGTCGAGTTTCTCAAGGTCATATGCGTCTACACCGCCATCGGAGAGATACACATATACAAAATCCTTCTCAGGTTCTTCGGTGTCTTCTGTATCTCCGTTGCCGCCCGACTCCTTTACCTTTGTCGATTCGAATGTCGCAATGTCTGTTTCCAACTGTTCAAAGATTGATTCATATTGCTCTGCCGTGTATACTCCTGCGGCTGCTTTTGCTGCCGAAATAGTAAGCATAATGCCGTCAAGTATCGATTTTGAACTCTCCGGGTATGTGCCTTCCTGGTATGGGTAACTGCTGTATGTGGCATTCGATTCAAGTTCGGTCGCACGGCGCTCATATTGTTTGAGTCCTACTGCCATATATCTTGACAGTGCCACAAGCAGTGCCGACTGGACTGTCTCAATCTCGGAGAAACTGTTGACAGCGCCTATTGTATTGCGGGAATCGGAGATTGCTGTCTGCAGTGCTGCGTCCTCCCCTTCGGTGCAGTCACCGTTGAAATTGCCATATTCCGACAGATAACTCTCGCTTTTGTCTATAATCGGCTTCAATGTTCTTTGAGCATAGTCCGGCAATGAGAACATGAGGCTCTCAACTGTGGAATCGTCAAGTTCGGCCTTGTATATTTCCCAGCCGAAATCAACAGGCAATGAATAGCCTTGAGTGTAATCCTCGTTCTCGAGTGCTGTCTTGTGCTCAAGGTCAAATGTCTTCATCTTGGAGTCGAGCCCGTCGCGCATTTCAGCCCCTACATACAGTGTCTGCTCGCCATTTGCATTCATTCCGTTGTAACACAACTCAAATTTACCGTTTCCGGTTGGCGTGATACTTACATATGCAGCCTTGCTGAGTGATTCTGTGCTGTACTGCCATCCGTTGAGTCCATTGTAATGGCTTGCAGAGTTGGCCAGATATTTCCCGGATATGGGCCAATATATTATATAATGCCCGTTATCCACAGGAATCAGTTGCATTACGTTCTTGACGGTTGCTTCAATATCGCCCTCCTCGGCATACCTCATGTACAAAGGCCCGCTGCCGGTGAAAGTGCTACCATTTGCTGCGGTGAAGAATTTTACGGCATTGCCCTTCAATACAAAGAGTTGCTTTTCTGCCTTAAGTTCCTGCGTGGTGGTTACTGCGTCACCCAATGCAAATTCATCGCCAATTGAGGATGGGGTGTAGTCTGTACCCAATGTCACTCCAACTGTGGTTGGGGCATTCTTTGAAAGGCCAAGGCGTGTTGCCCATTCTAATGAGAAAGCGTCTACGCTTTTCTCCAAAGAGACTTCTACGTGGTGATATTCTGCAACAGGGGCGTTGCCGGTCCACATTGAGTGGAAGTATGTTTTGTAATCGTTGTCGGAGAGAGCAGAAAGTCCATCTCCGTCATCAACATATGACATAGAGTTGTGGTCGGCATTCGAGGTGGCAATATAAGGCAGTGAGTTGCCGTCTTTGTCATATACTTTCAGCTCGGAAAGCGCAAAGATGATATTGTTGCCGTTAGGCATTTCATCACTGATGGTGCCAACTACGGTAAGACGAATCTTATTCGTCGAAGTTCCGGGCTCAATCAAGGTTGAAGAGAACTCATAGAATCCATCGTAATCGACATCGCCCAATGCAATTCCGGGCAGTCCGTCAGCATTGGTCAGGACCTTGCTCCATTCCTGTGCGTTAATGCCGGTGAATGTTGCCAGAAATAAGATTGCGGAAAGTAAAATTTTTTTCATATTGCAGTACTGTTATATTCGTGTGTGTCGGGTTTTATCCCAAAGGGATAAATATATATTTCTACAAAGAAACGAAATATAACAATAATTGCAAAGAATTTTGGTTTTTTTGTATAACTGTGGCTACTGTTGTGTACTCTCCTGCACTTGCTTCATTACCCGTAGCCAGTTCCCGCCCCATATTTTCCCTATATTCTCATTGCTGTAACCCCTGCGAAGCAGTTCACGCGTTATGTTGGACAGTTGCGAAGCCGATGAGCAACCTATAATCTTTCCGTCACCGTCAAAGTCTGTACCTATACCTACATGGTCAATACCCGCAACGGAGATTGCATGCTCAAGGTGCAGCATAAAGTCGTCCAAAGCAGCCTCGCCATCCTTGCGCAGAAACCCGTTGTACATTGTTACCTGCATTACCCCGCCTTTGTCTGCCAAGGCCTTAATCTGCCTGTCGGTGAGGTTGCGGGGATGGTCGCAAAGCGCCCTGCATGATGAATGTGAGCACACAACCGGCTGTGTGCTGGCAAGAAGCACATCATCGAATGTGCTTTCGGCTGCATGTGAAAGGTCAATCATCATGCCTTGGCGGTTCATCTCCTTGACAACTTCCCTGCCGTATGCACTCAAACCTCCATGTTCGCCATTGCCGCGCGCCGAATCGCATATGTCGTTGTCGCCATTATGGCATAGTGTCATGTATACAACCCCTCTCTCCTTGAAGTGTCTTATGAGTGATAAGTCTGTACCTATCGCATATCCGTTTTCGATAGCACGCATGATGGCTCTCTTTCCGGCCTTTTTTGCTTGCATGACTTCGCGGGGCGTACTGCATAGTTGTATGTGGCTGCTGTTCCTTGCAACCTGCTCTTCTATGCCGTCAAGCAGTATGGTTGCTTTTTCCGCAGCAGCAGCCAACGATTCAGCGTCACGCCCTTTCTGTGGTATATATGCGGCCATTGTTACCACATCGAGCATGCCTTCCCTCATCTTGTGCAGGTCCACAAGTGCCTTGTCGCTACGTCCTTCGAGTCTGTACCCTTCGGCAAAGAGCATAGGAGTGTCGCAATGTGAGTCAATTGTAGTTATTCTGCCGTGCAGTTCCTTGGTCCGGCGATAGAGCATGGCCTCGTTTACTACCCATTGGAATATGGGCAACATGCAACGGTTGTTGTCCATGATGAACGATTCCGGGTGCCATTGCACTCCAATTATAGGGCGGCAGTCAGTGGTCTCAATGCCTTCAATTACACCGTCAGTTGCCGTAGCGTTGACCATGAAACCGCTCGGGAGGCTCTTGACGGCCTGATGGTGGAATGTGTTTACCGCAAGTTCCTTTGTCCCGAATATCCGTGCCAGGAGGCTCCCTTGTACAATGTCCACGCTGTGTGTGGTCTTGTGCCTTTCCACCGGGTCTTGGTCGTGCATGAGCAACTCGCCGCCTATTCCTGCATAGATGTCCTGGTGAACGTTGCCGCCCAGTGCTGCAGCCAACATCTGTATGCCGCGACATATTCCCAATATCGGCATGCCGCGTCTTTCGGCAAGTACGGTGAGCAGAATCTCCTGAGTGTCGCGCTTCGGGTTTATCGTGTGCAACAGCGTGTAGTCCGGTTCTTCTCCCATGTAACGCGGGTCTATGTCGGCGCCTCCGCTGAGTATTATGGCGTCTACGTGCTCAATGGTCTCGAAGAGCGCTTCCCGCTCTTGGTACGGCGGAATGAGCAGGGGAGTGCCGCCTGCCGCAATAACCGACCGGTAGTAGGCCTCGGCAAGAGTGGCCTTGTCTTCCATGAAATTGGCCGTTATGCCAATCACGGGGCGTCTGTTCCATGCCGGATAGTCTGAATCCGATGTGCCAAGTATATCTTGCAGGTTAAAGGAATGCTCGTTCATATGTTTTCTTCAATAAAAGGGTGACCCGCGGGTCACCCTCATGTTGTCAATGTAGTTGAGTGTCTCATTCCAAAGGCATGTTGCGCTTTATGCTGTTGTCAAGGACAATCATGGTTTCGGTGCTCACAACACCCGGAATATCCTGTACACTGCCGTTCAGCAGTTGCATGAGGTGTTCGTTGTCGTGTGAGTACATTTTGGCAAGTATGGAGTACGGGCCGGTGGTATAACAGCACTCTACGACTTCCGGGATTTCGCGCAGGCGCTCTACCACCTCCTTGTACATGGAACCGCGCTCAAGGCGTATACCTATGTATGTGCATGTCTTGTAACCAAGGCGGCGTGCGTCAATCTCGTAGCACGAACCGGAAATTATACCCATGTCAATGAGGTGCTGGACACGCAGGTGAATGGCCGCTCTTGAGACACCGCACATTTCTGCGACATTGCGGAAAGGTATTCTTGCATCTTTAGAGATTATGCTCAGGATTTTCAAGTCGAGCGCGTCGACTTTGCATTCAATGTTTTTCATCGTTTCTCTTATGGTTAGGTTGTTTGTGTTTACTTTGTCTCTATGATTTCAATGTCGTATACCAACGCACTGTACGGCGGAATGCTGTTGCTGCCTTTGGCACCGTAGGCAAGGTTCCACGGAATATATGCCTTGAACCGCGTGCCGGCAGGAAGTGTTGTCAATACTTCGGCCAATCCGGGGACTAGTCCGTCCACGTCAAGTTCGACACTTTTTCCCTGTGATGAGGAGAAGACGGCACCGTTGGGGAAAGTCCCTTTATATATGCATGTGACCTTGTCCGGATATTCGTTTTTTTCTCCTTTGCCCTGGATTTCAATCTTGTACTGGACACCGCTTGGCAATGTTACCACTCCCGGACGTTTTGTGTTGTCTGCAATGAACTGCTCGCTGCGGGCGCGGAATATTTTTGTGTTGTAGTACGCCCTCGCGAAGTCATTGTTCATGACCTCTTCGTTGCCGCTTGCATTTGCTATGAGTCCCTCAAGAAAAACTCTCCTGTCAACTTTTTTCCCCATTTCATCGGGGTAAATGGACCTGTCGACCTGCTCCAGCATATTTGCAGCCTCAGCGGCGGCATATATGCCGCTGAGGAATGCTCTCTCTTCGGCTGTGTCGTCAAGCGGGAATGCCATGCGCATGCCGCGGATGAACTCGTCCAACGTGGTGGAATCAATACCCTCTTCAGACATTTTTTCCGGTATTGATTCGGATAACAGCATGCTCACGGCATATGCTATCGAGTCTTCCTCGTTGTCAAGTCTTGCATTGCTGCCGGCGCCTGTCCCGGCACAGCCGGCAGAAAGTGCACAGCCGGCGGTCAATACAATACCGAACGCGAATGCCTTGAATGATTTTCTCATTGTTTTTAGAGGACTTTGATAAGTTCTACGTCAAATATGAGCGCGCTGTATGGCGGTATCATCTCTCCTGCACCATGCTCTCCGTATGCCATGTCGTATGGGATGTACAAACGCCATTTAGAACCTTCAGGCATGAGCTGCAGTGCTTCTACCCATCCTTTGATAACCTGGTTTACGCCGAATACTGCGGGTTCTCCGCGCTTGATGGAACTGTCAAAGACTGTACCATCAATGAGTGTGCCCTCGTAATGGCACTGTACGCGGTCTGTTGCAGCAGGTCTTTTACCGTTGCCTTCTTTGACAATCTCGTATTGCAGTCCGCTGGGCAATGTGATTACACCCGCTTTCTTCGCGTTCTCGGCAAGGAAGTTCTCGCCGGCAGCCTTGTTTATGGCATATGCCTCTTCGGCAAGTTTCCTGAAGTGTTCGTTGACCACTTTCTGGGCCTCGGCATGAGTCATTTCGGTCTTGTTGCCGGCAAGGATATCTTTTATTCCTTTGATGAAGTCCTCGACGTTCATCTCTTTTACACCCATTGATAGTAGATTCTGGCCTATTCCCATTCCGAGGCCGTAACTGAATTTGTCCATGTCGATATTCTTTTTATTCTTTATTTAATTTATTGTACTGTCATTTTGCTAATTTTATTCAAAGCGCAGTTTTGTCTTGAATGCGAGCGAAGATACAACAATTTATTTATTATGTGCAACAAATTGATATTTTTTTAGTCTGAAATGATGAAAAGTGTTATTTGTTTGTGTGGTAACTACGGTTTGTGTCTTTTGGCATTTTGTCAGCGGAGTTTGTTGCCTTTTGCTATTTTATGTAATATAGTAATTTATTTTAAGAGAAATCAAATGGCTTCTCAATTTTATTGAGTATCTTCGCGAGTGTAAAAATGGCAATAATGGGAAATACGATTATTCTGTGTGTTGTTCTGCTGCTCATGATTGTTGCCTTCTGTTTCTTAAGGAAGTATGGCAAGGCCGGTCAGGTGGTCGAGGAACATCATGACCATGGCAGTGAAGGCGGTTGTTGCGGCAGACATGCAAACTGTGAGAAGGGGAATGGCGGCGAAGGCCTTTATTTCGATGATGAGGAACTTGACCGTTTCAAGGGCGTCGCCCCGCAGGAATATACCGAGAGTGACATCGAGGAGTTCCGGCAGGTGCTTTATACCATGAAAGAGGAGGAGGTAGACACTTGGGTGCAGTGCTTGCAGACACGTGGCATTGAATTGCCCGATGAAGTGAGGGAGGAGGTCCTTATGATTCTCCGCAAGTAATCATGCGCAGGACAATAAAACTGTATCTTCCAAGTTATTATAGTATATAATTTTTACAGACGTGAAGAAAGGCTTTTTGTATATATTCGCATTAGTGGCTGTGCTTGGCTTGTGCAACTGTGCAAGCCGCAAGAAGAATACAGCCGCCACGCGCGCATATCATGCCTTTACAGCACGTTATAACACCTATTACAACGGCAAACAGGCCTATGACCAGGCCCTCAAGGCGCAGTCCAAAGGACACAAGGATAACTATCTTGAACTGTTGCCTCTGCTGACGATAAGCGATGAGAATACACAGAAGCAGGGTACTGACAAATATGACAAGGCTATTGAAAAGGCGCAGAAAGCAATCAAGAATCACTCGATAAAAAGGCGCCCTAAGAAACCTTCGGGCAAGAAATTGAGTCCTAAACAGAAACGTTTCTATGCCAAGAAGGAGTTCAATCCCTTCCTGTGGCGTGCATGGTTCCTGCTGGCCGATTCCCAAATGCAAAAAGGGGAGTTCACCGAAGCAGCAAGTACATACATATACATTTCACGTCTATACGAGGATGACCGCAATATTGTGGCCCGGGCCCGCATAAGACTTGCCGAATGTTACAGCGAACTCGACTGGCTCTATGAGGCCGAAGAGATACTGCAACGTGTGCAGCGTGACACGGTTCCCGAATCGCTCGATGAAGAGTTTGCGCAGGCAAAAGGGAACCTTTTGCTCAAACAAACCCGTCTTGATGAGGCTATTCCGCATGTTGTCAAAGGCATGAAGCGCGACGGGGCAACATCCCTTGACAAGGCCCGCGAGTATTATCTTTTGGGTCAGCTTTATGCAGCGACGGGCGACAGCATGGCCGCATATAAAAGTTTCGGCAAGACAATATCCAAGAGTCCCCCATATGAACTGGAGTTCAATGCGCGCATACGTCAGACCGAGACCGCTACAACCGAAAACCACAAGAAAATTCTACGCAAACTCAAACGCATGGCGCGTTCTCCCAAGAACGAGGAATACTTGTCCCAGATATACTATGCCATAGGCAATATACACATGAGCCGTAAGGATACGGCCGAGGCAATCAAGGCCTATGAGACCGGTGTGGCCGAGGGGGCGACAAGCGGTTACGGCACGGGTATGCTCCATTTTTCTTTGGCAAAAATCTACTGGAACCAGGAAAAGTTCTCCAAAGCCAACGAGAACTATTCCAAAGGTGTCCCCATGATAAGCGAAGCGACAGCGGGGTACGACGAGGCGCTGTTCCGCAGTCAGGTGCTCGGCAATATAGTACAGTTTACCGATGTAGTAGAGAAGCAGAGTGAACTGCTCTATTGGTCCACTCTCCCGCCCGAGAAACTCAATCCCATAATAGACGAGCGCATTGAGGAGGCCAAACGTCTTGAAGAACTCCGCAAAAAAGAAGAGAAGAAGACAGAGCGCGAGAGCGGCGGCAGCGAACTCGATAATGCCGGTTCCATGGCCGACATGACAATACAGGACCCCACTGAGCAGCAGCAATGGTACTTCTACAACAGCAAACTTGTTGCCCAAGGCGTTCGCTCTTTCAAGCAACAGTGGGGTGATAGGGAACTGAAGGACTATTGGCGCTTCAGTCACGAAATATCATCCCTTATGGCCGACAACGCAATCCTTGAAGACAGTATATCGCCCGATACCGATATGCTCGATTCCGATTCGATATTGCAGGCCGATTCGGTAATGCTCGACCCGGAACCCCTCCCCGAGGATACATTGTCCACGGACCCCACCACGCGGGAGTATTATCTACAGCAGATTCCGGTGACCGACGAACAGAAAGAAAATGCACACAAGGCATTGTGCGAAGCCCTTTTCGAGTCGGGTGTCAGGTTCAAGGATGTCGTGGGTGACAAGGAACTTGCCATCAAGTACCTCGAAAGGGTTGCCGATGATTATCCGCAATACGAAAAGATTGCCGATACATACTTCAACCTCTTCATAGCCGGTTCAAGATGGGAAGAACCTGAGATTGCCGAGCGCTATAAACTCTTGCTCATGCAGCACTTCCCCGACAGCGCAATGACAAAACTCATACAGCAACCCGATTATTTTGACAATGCTGCCACGCGTAGACACAAAGAGGACTCGCTTTATGTGAAAGCCTATTCGCACTACATGGCGGGTGAGTATGCCATGGTGGAAGAGGAGAACAGCCTTGCGGCCCAGAAGTACCCCAAGGGTAATCACCGCGCACGTTTCATGTTCATTGACGCTATGTCCAAACTCTATGGAGGCAAGCAGGACGAGGCACTCAAGGCTCTTGGCGAGATTGTGGCCTATTATCCGTCCGATAGTGTAAGTCGCATGGCCGGTGACATATCTACAGGCATAAAGGAAGGCAGGCTGTTACAGAGCGGAATATCCCTTTCTATCTGGGACCGCAAGGCCGATGGTACGATAAGGAGTACCGGTGACAGCGTTCCTCCATTTGTAGCCGAGCGTAACGAACCATATTACTTTGTGCTTGCATATCCTAACGACTCGCTCGACGAGAAGCGTCTGCTCTTTGAGATTGCAAGGTATAACTTCTCGCGTTACATGGTACGCAACTTCGAGATAGTATTCGAGAAACAGGCCCGGGTGACACTGCTCGAGGTCAAGGAGTTCCTTAATTTCGACGAAGCCTATGTATACCGCAAGAGGCTTTACTCGAATGCCGAGACTGCAAGGCTGCTCGAAGGAATAAATGCCCTCATAATATCAAAAACAAATCTTGATTTGTTGTTACAGTATTACACGTTCGGCGAATATGAGAAGTTCTACGAACAGAATTTCATGGGAATACCCGAACTTGAGATTGACGGGTACACCATCGACGAACCCGATTACAGAGAGAAGAAAGTGAAAACTGCTGAAAATAATAACAAAGAGGTGGAATAATACTTATGGCATACAGACTCCTATGGGCCGATGATGAGATTGAACTCTTGAGCCCCCATATAATCTTCCTGCAGGGTAAAGGGTACGAAGTTACAAAGGTAACGAACGGGCCCGACGCCATTGAGGCATGCAGGAATGAGGCCTTTGACCTCATTCTGCTCGATGAGAACATGCCCGGTCTCACCGGTCTCGAGACCCTGACCAGGATAAAAGAACTTCACCCGGCCACCCCTGTGGTTATGGTTACCAAGAGTGAAGAGGAGGATATCATGGAACAGGCAATAGGTTCAAAGATTGCCGACTATCTCATTAAACCGGTCAACCCTCACCAAATACTTCTTGTGCTGAAGAAGAATATCCATAGCAAGGAGATTGTCGCCGAGAAGGCAAACACCGCCTATCAGCAGAACTTCGGCAGGCTCTCAATGCAGATTTCCGACGCAAGGAGCATTGAAGAGTGGCAGGAGGTTTACAAGAAGATTGTTTATTGGGAACTGGAACTCGAGAATGCCGACATGCAAATGCGCGAAATGCTCAAATCGCAGAAGGCCGAGGCCAACAGCATGTTCGGGCGCTTTGTCAGGCAGAACTATATGGAGTGGATGTCCTCGCCGCGCGAAGAGCGTCCTCTCATGAGCAACGACATATTCCGTGACCGTCTGTTCCCGTTGCTTGACAACGGCGAAAAGGTATTCTTTGTAATCATAGACAATTTCCGTTACGACCAATGGCGCGTACTTGCCCAGGAAATAGGCAGCGACTTCAACATTGAGGAGGAACTCTACACAAGCATACTTCCCACCGCAACGCAATATGCCCGCAATGCAATTTTTTCGGGTCTCATGCCCAAACAGATAAAGGAGATGTTCCCGGCTCTATGGGTCGACGAGGAGGACGAAGAGGGCAAGAATCTGAACGAAGAAGAACTCATTGCAACGCAAATTTCCCGTTATCGCCGCAAGGATACATTCTCTTATGCAAAGGTCCTGACCTCATCGGCTGCCGAGAAGTACATGGACACGCTCAACTCCCTTGCCCGAAACGATATCAATGTGCTTGTAATCAATTTTATCGATATGCTTTCGCATGCCCGCACCGAATCGCTCATGGTGCGCGAACTTGCCGCCAACGAGGCTGCATACCGCTCCATAACATTGTCATGGCTGCGTCATTCGGCAATAAAGAGACTGTTCCGCTACCTTGCCGACAACCGTTACACCGTAGTCATAACCACCGACCACGGCAGCATACAGGTTGACAGTCCCACAAAAGTGATAGGCGACAAGAATACCAATACCAACCTCCGTTATAAACTTGGTAAGGCGTTGAATTACAGTGGTAAGGATGTTTTCGAGATAAAGGAACCGGCCAAAGCGTTTCTGCCGGCACCCAACCTGAGCACGAGCTACATATTTGCAACGGGCAGCAACTTCTTTGCCTATCCCAACAACTATAACTATTACGTACAATATTATAAGGACACGTTCCAGCACGGCGGAATATCGATGGAAGAGATGCTTGTGCCATTGATACGTTTGCGTCCCAAAGGATTATGATTATGAAAGACTACACAATAACAATAAACGGCCTTGAGGATTACCCTCATGCAGCGCACGAATTCGCTCAGTTCGTTGCTCCCGGTCGCATATTTGCATTCTACGGTAAAATGGGCAGTGGCAAGACAACGCTCATCAAGAGTATCTGCAGCGAATTGGGTGTAGAAGACCCGGTGAACTCACCCACTTTTGCAATAGTAAACGAGTACGAGGATAGGGAACAGAATACCATATATCATTTCGATTTCTATCGTATAAAATCACTTGAAGAGGTTTACAACATGGGGTATGAGGAGTATTTCTACAGCGGCGCCACCTGTTTCATCGAGTGGCCCGAGCTTGTCGAGGAGCTCCTGCCCGAGGATTGTGTGCAGGTTTTTGTCGAAGAAGAGGCCGACGGTTCACGCACGGTAAAGATTATGGTGGCCGAATGACCCTGCTGTCAATAATATTTGCTACCTTAGCACCGCAATATGGAACAGACAAACAAGACAGAATATATGAAAATCAATGCAAATGCATCGGGTACCCGCACCATTGAGGTTACCGAGACCCAGTTGCAGATTATAAGGAAGTACTCTCTGCTCGACAGGGTTGCAAACAGCATGGGTATCGTAAATGAGGAGTCGCTCGACAAACTGCGTTTGACGGTACGCTCCCTCATTGCTTCCCAGAAGATGGACTCCAAGGACCTGCTTGAATTATGCCTTGTACTCTATCACGAAGATATGAAGGCGCTTGGTCTGGGAAATCTCCTCAAGTGTTACAACGACTGGCTGGTACAGCAACTTTCAGTCGAGAGCGCTGCGGCAGGCAATGAATAACCGTAAGGTCACAGATTGGTTGCCCACAACCCGCAAGGAGGCCGAAATGCGCGGTTGGGACGAGATGGACGTTGTCATTTTCAGTGGCGACGCATATGTTGACCACCCATCGTTCGGCGCAGCTGTCATCGGACGTCTGCTCGAGGCCGAAGGACTCCGGGTTGCAATAGTCCCCCAACCGAACTGGCAGGACGACCTGCGCGACTTCAAGAAGATGGGTCGTCCCAGGTTGTTCTTCGGTATATCGGCCGGTTGCATGGACTCAATGGTAAACAAATACACGGCAGCCAAAAGATTCCGTAGCGAGGACGCCTACTCCCCCAATGGCAAACACAGCATGCGACCCGAATATGCCACAACCGTATATTCTACAATCCTGAAGGAACTCTACCCCGATGTCCCCGTTGTCATCGGCGGCATTGAGGCCTCCATGCGCCGTTTCACACACTACGATTATTGGCAGGATTCGCTCAAGAAGAGCATTCTCGTCGACAGTAAGGCCGATATTCTTGTATACGGCATGGGCGAGCAACCGATTCTTGCGCTTGTTGCAGCAATGAAGGAGAGACTCTCGGAAACAGGTTCGGTATATATGACGGCTGCCGAAGCAAGGTACATCTGCCGTGGGATAAGGCAGACTGGTTATCTTGCCCGCCGTGAGGATATAGTTCCCGATGAAAACAACGACAGACTTCTTGCCCCGCACTGCGAATGTCTCAAAAGTAAAGAGAAACAGGCTGCAAACTTCCTGGCAATAGAAAAAGAATCGAACAAGGTCACGGCAAAGCGGTTGTTGCAGGAGACCGATGAAGGGGTAGTGGTCATAAACCCTCCTTTTCCCACAATGACAACCGAGCAACTCGACCATAGTTTCGACCTCCCATATACACGTCTTCCCCATCCTAAGTACAAAGGCAAGCGCATTCCTGCGTACGACATGATAAAGCATTCGGTGAACATCCACCGCGGCTGCTTCGGCGGCTGTGCCTTCTGCACAATCTCGGCCCATCAGGGTAAGTTTGTCGTAAACCGCAGTCAGGAGAGTATTCTGCGCGAGGTAGAGGCCATTTCAAAGATGGACGACTTCAAAGGTTATCTTTCCGACCTCGGCGGTCCATCGGCCAACATGTACATGATGAAGGGGCGCAACAGCGAACTCTGCGCAAAGTGCTCCCGTCCCTCATGCATACAGCCCAAGATATGCCCCAATATGGATGTCGACCACTCTGCATTGCTCGAACTCTACAGGAAAGTTGATTCCATGCCGGGGATAAAGAAGAGTTTTATCGGTAGCGGAGTCCGTTACGATATGCTTCTTTACAAAAGCGGTGACCCCGTGCGCGATGCTGTCACAGCGCGTTACACCGAGGAATTGATAACTAACCATGTGAGCGGCAGGCTCAAGGTGGCGCCCGAGCATACAAACGACTCCGTGCTGAAACTTATGCGCAAGCCCCCGTTCCGTCAGTTCCATGAGTTCAAGAAAATATTTGACAGCATTAACGGCAAGCATAACCTGAAGCAGCAGCTAATACCTTATTTCATAAGCAGTCATCCGGGTAGCACCATGGAGAGCATGGCTGAACTTGCGGCCGAGACACGTCAACTGAACTTTCACCTTGAACAGGTACAGGATTTCACTCCCACTCCCATGACAATGGCCACCGAAATGTACTACACCGGCATAAATCCCGAAACCGGTGAAAAAGTGTATGTGGCGCGCTCAATGCACGACAAGGAGTCGCAACGCAGGTTCTTCTTCTGGTATAAACCCGAAGAACGCAAGGAGATTGCCCGCATGCTCAAGAGCATGCACCGTCCCGACCTCTTGAAGAAATTGGGCATGTAATTCCTGGCTTGCGGTAAATAGAAATGAACGGTTGAGAATTCTCAACCGTTCATTTCTATTTATGCAACTTGCACGTTATTTCACGATATTCATCTCGTCGATTATGCGTTTGCAGTTACCCAACTTCTCGATAACAAAGAGCACATAGCGTATGTCTACGTTTATACAACGCTGCAGGTTGTCGTCGAAGTTTATATCGCCGCTCAGTGACTCCCAGTTGCCGTCGAATGCAAGACCTATGAGTTCGCCGTTGCCGTTGAGCACGCCGCTGCCGCTGTTGCCGCCGGTGATGTCGTTTGTTGTGAGGAAGGCTACGGGCATTTCGCCGTTTGCCATTGCATATTCTCCATAATCCTTGGTCTCATAGAGTTCTTTCAGGCGTGCAGGTACAATGAATTCGCTGTTGTTGGGGTCTTCTTTCTCCATTACACCTTTGAGGGTAGTGTAGTAGTTGTATGTGACACCATCCTTTGGCTGGTAAGGCTTAACGTTGCCGTAGGTCATGCGCATTGTAAAGTTCGCGTCAGGGTATACCGGAGCGCCGTTCGCCATCTCCATAAGTCCCTTGAGATATCTCTTGTGCAGCGGGTTGATGACGCTTGCAAATTCAGCAGCCTTTGCCATTATTGCGCGGTATGAACCCAATACGGCAGTGCGCAACTGCATGGCAGGGTCCTTCTCGAATTTCTTGAGCGAAGGTTTCTTCAGGAACTTATTCAGGTTGGCCTCATTGGCAAGAATAGAGTTGTCATAAACATCATCGATGTACTTGTCAAGGTTGCCTTTGTATTTTGCATATACTCCGTTGAGGTAATCGCTGCGCTCCTCGGGCTTTGTCAGTTCAAAGTAGAGCGGCAGCACCTCTTTTGCAATGCGGCGGTCAATGCCATGTACATAGTCGCGCTCGTGCAGCCATGCATAAATGTTTTTCATTGTAGCCTCGAGCTTTGAGGGGTCGTCGAACATAGTCTTGTTGTCGGCAATGAGGTTGCGGAATATGAACTCCACATTCATGATGAGTTCCGATGTAACTGTTGAGAGGTACATTGTGCGGTTCATCATTTCAACGCAGGCATTGATTTCCTCGACCACGTTCACGTACTCGTCCTTGCCGTTCTTCTGTGCCCATGCCTTGAATGCGGCCTCCTCGGCAAGTTTTGTTTCAACAACCTTGTTGTCCACGATGGCCTTGTTCATTCCTATGGAATTCTTCCAGTAGTTGCTTATGCGGGCCTGCTTGTTGGCATATCTGATGGCGATATCCTCGCTCTTTGCCATCTCTTCGCGTATAATCTTGAGTGTTACATCGCGCATTGCAATGCGTGGCTCGTTCTCCTGGAACATTCTCTGCTTCACTTCGTCGCCTGTGAGGTAGCGCGATGTGCTGCCGGGAAATCCCATAATCATAGCGAAATCTCCGTCTTCAAATCCTGCAAGTGAAATGTTCAGGTACTTTGGAGTACTCAAGGGCACATTCTCCTTGCTGTATGCAGCAGGGTTGCCGTTCTTGTCGCCATAAATACGGAATACCGAGAAGTCGCCGGTGTGGCGCGGCCACATCCAGTTGTCGGTCTCGCCACCGAATTTGCCTATTGAGTTGGGAGGGGTTGCTACAAGGCGCACATCGGTATACTTCTTGTAATATACAAGGTAGAACCTGTTGCCTTCGAAGTAGGGGAGCAACTGCGGATACATGTACTCCTTGCCCTCGATATTGTCAGCGTCGAACAGTTCCTTGCCTATCTTTGCCAGCGCCTGACGGTCGAACGACTGTTCTTCGGTAATCTCACCATTCTCCATGCGCTTGTTGACCTCGTCGGTAACATCGGTAATCTTTACTACAAATGTGAAGCCGATGTTCTCGCAAGGGAGTTCCTCTTCGTAACTCTGGCTCCAGAAACCGTTGTGCAGGTAGTTGTGCTCAACTGTGCTCAACTGCTGTATGAAACTGAAACCGCAGTGGTGGTTTGTTATTACAAGTCCGTTGGGAGAGATTACCTCACCTGTACATCCACCGCCGAAAATTCCTATGGCGTCCTTCAATGAAGGTGCGTCGGGTGAATAAATGCCGTCAACCGACATCTGTAGTCCCTGTTTGCGCATTTGGTCCTCAAGGTTCTGCTGGCGCATGAGTTGCAACAGCCACATGCCCTCGTCGGCCATCATCTGCGGGGTAAAAAGTACTGCCATTAGCAGTGTCGCGAATAATTTCTTCATAGTTTATAATCTTTTTGTTTTCAAATGTTCTTCTCTTTTATTCTTGTCCCAGTGTCTTTGCAATGGCGGCACGTGTTTCGTTCATCATGCGTTCCACATTCTCGCTGTCGCGTCCCTTACACTCGACCGGCGCATGGAATGTGATTGTCACGGGCGACCAGTGCAGGCATTTGCAGCCCTTTGGCAGAATGTCATATGAACCCTGTATTGCAACCGGAATTATTGTTTTCTGTGCCATGTTGGCAATTACAAAAGCACCCTTCTTGAATGTTCCCAATTTACCGTTCCTGCAGCGTGTGCCCTCGGGGAAGATACCCATTGACGCACCACCTTTGAGTGTGCTTATCGACTTTCTAAGCAAGTCCTTCTGTGGGGTAGAGCGGTTCACGAATATATGTCCTGTCTGCTCGCAGGCCAGTCCAAGGAGAGGCATTTTGCGCAGTGAATCCTTCATAATCCACTTGAACCGCTTGCAAATGTATCCGTACATTATGAATATGTCGAACATGCCCTGGTGGTTGGCCGCAAAAATGTAGGTTTCGTCCTTCTTCACATATTTGTCCCTGTCGATAACCTTTACCGGAATGAGGAAAATCCAGCAAGTGAGTCTGCACCAGATTACGGCAGGTGTGTGGTCGGCATTCTTAATTTTGAAATGGTGCCCGAACACGCTGATGATTATTGCTGTTATTGCAACTACGATGAGTGCTGCCCACCATGCAAAAAGAACCTGATACAAAATGTAGAGCGGGTGTAGAATCTTCCTTAACATATTATATAATATTTAATATTGTTTCCTTTTGCAAATATAGCGTTTTTTTGGATGTTGATGGCAAAAGGTCGAGGAAATAAAGGTTTTAACCTCTTATGTTGCGGACAAGGAACCTTTTTATTTTTTCTGCCGGTACTTTGCGGCGTGCGCAGTAGTCATGCAGTTGTTCATCCGTTATTTCCCCCACAGCGAAGTATCTTGCAGCAGGGTGTGAGAGCATGAGCCCGCACACCGATGAATGGGGCGACATGGCGCCGTTGGGCGTGAGTATAATCCCAATGTCGCCAACCTGAAGAATACTGTCTATTATGAAAATAACACTCTGGTCGGGTAACGACGGGTAACCTACGGCAGGGCGAATGCCTTGGTATTCTTCGCGGTTCAACTCATCTATTGTCAGTTTCTCGTCAGGGACATATCCCCAATATCTGTTGTCGGTGCGCACCGTACGGTGCATGAGCGTTGCTGCGGCCTCGGCAAGCCTGTCGGCAAGCACCAGTGCTATGATTCTCCTGTAGTCGTCGGCATATCCGCTACCGAAAGCGTCTTCTACCATTGTGGCAAAAAGACCGATTTTGTCCCCTCTTGGTGAAACGAAGTCGCTGAGGCATAAGTTCGGTTTGCCATCAAGGCGGTGCTGTTGGCGCAGCAGGGGTAGGCGTGTGCCCTCAATCATTATATCGTCGCCGTTTCCGGTGGCATTGCACAGTGCAAAGACGGCATGTATGCAGCGGCTGTTGCCTGTCTCCTGCAGAATTTCCTTTGCGTCGCGCATGAGTTCCTCGGCAGTTGCTGCGTGCTGTATGCCGCTGACTCCCCATGCATGCAACAGGTAACTCCAGTCTATGTATGGGGCAACCTCCTCTACACTATAGTGGAAAACACTCCTTTTCATCGGTTGAATTTAAGCGATTTCCCGCGTACTTCTTCGTTTATTCTGCCGTTTCTGTATACACATTCTCCGTTTACCCATGTCTGTTCCACTGCCCACTCGAATGTCTCACCTTCAAAGGGACTCCAACCGCATTTGCTCATTATGTCGTCGGCAGTCACGGTGTGTGCCCTGTCGGGGTTGAGCAATACAAAATCGGCGTGGTAACCTTTCTCAATGAATCCGCGCTTCTCCACATTGTATATCCTTGCGGGGGCATGGCACATCTTCTCGACAAGTGTTTCAAGTGTAAATGCGCCCTCGTCGGCAAGTCTCAGCATTGCAAGCAGCGAGAACTGTATGCTCGGCATGCCCGACGCCGCCTTCAATGCGCCCCCCTCCTTGTCCTTTGGCAGGTGCGGTGCATGGTCGGTGCCCACAACGTCAATCCTTCCGTCGGCTACAGCCTTGCGCAATGCTTCGCGGTCCTCAATGCTCTTGATTGCCGGGTTGCATTTTATCCTTGTTCCCAAACGTGTATAGTCCTTGTCACAGAATGTGAGATGTGCCGGAGTAACCTCGGCCGTAATCCTCTTTACCTGCAATGGTGCGCTGCTTAGCAGCTCCAGTTCCTTTGCCGTGCTTATGTGCATTACGTTGAGGCGTGTGCCGTGCTTCATTGCCAGTTCCACGGCGCTCTTGGTGCTCCTGTAGCATGCCTCGGCGCTGCGTATTGCCGGGTGATACTCCACCCCGGCGTCCTCGCCCGCCTCTTCCTTCACACGCTGCGCGTTGCGGGTAATGATGTTGCTATCTTCGCAGTGCACGGCAACGGGCATGTCAAGCCTTGTTGCCTCGGCAAAGATTTTTTCAAGTTCGGCGGCCTTGTCCACAAGCATGTTACCGGTGCTGGAACCCATGAACAGTTTTATTCCGCACACCTTGTTCCTGTTCAGTTTTGAAAAACAGTCCACGTTCTTGTTGGTTGCGCCAAAGTAGAACGAATAATTTATTGCACTATCCTTTGCTGCAATGGCAAACTTCTCTTTCAGAGCTTTCAATGTGGTTGTCTGCGGAACAGTGTTCGGCATTTCCATGAACGATGTCACTCCACCGGCAGCAGCGGCGCGGCTCTCTGTGGTTATGGTTGCCTTTTGGGTAAGACCCGGCTCGCGGAAGTGTACATGGTCATCGATTACTCCCGGTATAAGGTAGAGGCCTGTAGCCTCGACAATCTCGTCGCACGCGGTACGCGGCAACGCGTTGCCGCGCAGAATTTCGGTAATCTTGCCTTTGTTCACTACAATGGAGCCTTGGAACTGCTCTCCATTGTTAACTATTGTGGGGTTGCTTATAAGTATGCGCATAGTGTGTTTTTTTATCGCTTCTTTCTGCGAAGATAGTGAAAAAAAAGATTGCAATTTTTGATAATGAAATATTTTATAACCTTGTTGCATAATTTGAATTTAACAGGTATATTTGCGTAAACCTTCGCAGGGTCTGTGCAAACGGGCGAGTGGAGGGACTTATTTATTGAAAGCGTTTATTGGCGCTTTGTTCTTGACGCTTCGGAATCTGGTAAATTTCAACACTGTCAAAGACAAGGCAACGATAGATGTCTATGGTGTGTATTTATACGCATGGTGACAATTTGGGTTCCCAACTTTGTTGCCTGTTGTGTGTTATACATAATTGCGTAGGCTCTGCGTTGCTCGTTCCGACAGTGATGGGCATACCAGAGCCTCGAGGCGTGGAACGGGTGACAGTACAGTTCCTACGCTTTTTTATTTTGTTACATATTGCCGGTCTGGGACTGCCGGCAATCGTAAAATGACAATACTATGAAAAAAAAGTTCTTATTGCCTGTTATGGCATTGATGTTGTGTGTCATCTCTTGCGAGGATGACAAAGGCTCTGATAACTCTTCGTCTTCTAATCCGTCAAAGTTCAAAAAGTTGGTAAGCATTTCAACGTCAGACGAAAATGATTCTATGACTTTTAGTTATGACAAAAACGGGAATTTGGTTTCTGCCATAGAGTCCGAAATAGAAGAATTTAGTGGTTTCTATTATGAACATATTACACAGTATTCTTGGGAAGGAGAAGATATCACGGTGAGTGATGATTATGAGGATGAGCTTTCCTACACGGTCAAGAATGGCAAAATAGTTGAAGAACTTGATCTTGAAGACGGTGATATCACAACGTTTTCTTATGACAGTTCGGGTCGCTTGATAAAGATAAGTCACGATGATTATTATGGTGAAAAACGTTGTTTTTGGAGCAACGACCGCTTGTCAAGCGTTGTCGAGGAAATTTCTCCATATGAATCACGCAGTTACAAATTCTATTATTCCGATGAGGAGTGTAAGGGGTTCTTCCCGTTGCTTGGCGGTTTCATTGAGGACGATGAGTACCTGTTCCGTGTCATGCCGCAGATGATTGGTGCTGCCCAGACTGCATTGCCATCCAAGGTAGTCCGCAACGATAAAAATCAATATGGTGTTTCTACGCAAACTTACACTTTCGAGTATACATTTTACGAGGATGGTTATCTGAAGTCTTGTACCGAGGATGATAAGTATGTATATTACTTCAAGTGGCAGTGATTATATCCGCGAATTCATAAAAGCAGTAACTTTGCATTTTTTTCTAAATAGCGAACGAGATTGCCGTCAGGCAATCTCGTTCGCTATTTTGGCGGCAATCTCCGCGAATTCTTCAGGTGTCAACTTTAACTTGGGGTTGGTGAAGAGCATGTCCCTTTCGCTCTGCATTGGCACCAAGTGTATGTGCGCGTGAGGAACTTCAAGCCCCAGCACGGCCTGCCCCACTTTAATGCAAGGGAAGGCTCGCTTTATGCCTTCGGCCACTCTCTTTGCAAACACCTGCATTGCTCCAATCTCCTCATCGGTCAGGTCAAAGAAGTAGTCTACCTCGCGCTTTGGAATTACAAGCGTGTGTCCCTTCGCAAGCGGGTTTATGTCAAGGAATGCATAGAACTGCTCATTCTCTGCCACCTTGTAGCTGGGTATTTCGCCGGCTGCTATCTTGCTGAATATCGTTGCCATGGTGTTCTCCTCTTTTAGAATGAAATGCTTGTGATTTCAAGGTACAGTTTGCCCTGCGGCACTGTAATTTCGGCAACGTCGCCCACTTTCTTGCCAAGCAGACCCTTTGCGATAGGTGTGTTGATTGAGATTTTTGCCTCGCGCAGGTTCGCTTCGCTTTCGGGTACAATGGTGTACTGCATTGCTGCACCTGTCTTTGTGTTCTTCAGCCCCACCTTTGTGAGCACCTGCACTGTGTCGGTGTTCAACTTTGATGTGTCTATTATTTTTGCGTCGGCAATCACCATCTTCAACTCACTTATGCGCATTTCAAGCAGGCCTTGAGCCTCCTTTGCTGCGTCGTATTCCGCATTCTCCGAGAGGTCGCCTTTGTCGCGTGCCTCGGCAATCTGACGTACAATTTCGGGGCGTTTTGCCTCCAGTTCTTTCAAATCGGCCAACAGCTTCTTGTAGCCGTCTTCTGACATATAACTCATTTTCTTCCTATTTTAAAAAACAGTAAAACAAAGGATTCCAACACGAGTGCTGGAACCCAATTTCCCTCTTTATGTGTTGCAAAGGTAGGCCCTTTTTAATTAATAACCAAATTAAATTGGTGAATTTTTGTAGATTTTGAACTTTTGTAACATTAATTGCCGAGCGGCAACTGTCATTTCTTCAGCAGTTTTTCAATCTCCTTTGCAAGGTCCCCCGCCTGGGTGTCACGCATTACAATCTCCCCGTTCCTGTCTATGAGGTAGAATGTAGGCAACGACTGCACGTTGAACTGTACAAGGTAAGGCGAGGCGTTCCCTCTGCCGTCGCGTACACATTTCCATGGCAAGCCCACGGTCTCCTGCTGCCAGTAATGTTCGCGGCTGTCGAGCGATACCTGATAAATCTCCAGCCCCTTCTTGCTGTACCGGTCATGTATTTCGCGCAGGTCAATGTTGCGCATTTTCATCTTATGGTATTCAAAGAGAGTGAAGTCGAGTAACACAACCTTTCCTTTTAGTGATGATAGGCTAATGCTGTCGCCGTCACGGTTGGGGAGGCGAATCTCGAAGAGGTTGCTTGTGCTTGCAGTGCCCGTGAGACTCTCTATCTGCTCAATCTCCTGCTTTGTTATCGGGCGTGTGGCCTTCATGCCCTCTTCGGCAATGCTGCACAGGTGTTTTGTCCTTTGCGCGTCGGGGTAGTGCATTTTCATGCCCGTTGCGACCGCTGCATAGCATTTGCTGTCGGTCCTGTTCTCCATGGGCTTGAAAATGGTCTCACCTTTCATTGTGAGCCACAATGCAAGGTAGGCGCTTGGTCTGTAGGGCGCAGGTACAATGTACTGTTTGGCAATATTCTCCTTGAACTCTTCCAAGAGTGCGGCTTTCTTCTTCATGAACGACGCGTCGGGTTTCATGGCGCTTATCTGTTTCTCGAGCGCTCTGACTAAAGTGTAGAGTTCCTTTACCTTCTCACTCTCGCTGCTGTTCTCTATTGCGTACCCGGCAAAATCATCGGCGTCGGCCGTGAGTGTCACCGTCTCCGTGGAATCTATTGCAATTACTGCGGGGGTCCCGTTCCTGAATCCTACGATGTAGAACTCGAAACTCTCCGGTCTTGGCTGCGAGAAAGTGAACTCGCCGTCGTCGCCAATCTTGGCTGAATCCAGGATTATTGTTCCTGCAAGCGATTCGTTGGCCAGGTATATGGTCTTGCCTCCGGCATTGTCAATGGTGCCGTTTATGGTAAAGCATGGACCGGCAGCCGTGCCGTTATTGCTGTTGTTGCATGAGTATACAAAAAGCAAAAATATTCCGGTCACCAATGCCGAAAAGAGTGTTCTTGTGTTTAAAAATCTCATAAATATTAAAATTTTGGCTGCAAAGATAGTTAAAATATGGAAAAATGCATATCTTTGCGGGAATAAGAAAAATTTTTGTTTTAAAAAGAATATAAAAGATGAATGTTGTTACGAAAAATGTGGCACTGCCCGATGGACGCGTGATTACCATTGAGACAGGCAAGTTGGCCAAGCAGGCCGACGGTTCTGTTATGTTGCGTCTGGGCAATACGATGTTGCTTGCCACAGTCTGTGCAGCGAAGGACGCTGTACCGGGCACCGATTTTATGCCTTTACAGGTAGAGTACAAAGAGAAATATGCGTCATTCGGACGTTTCCCCGGCGGTTTTACAAAGCGCGAGGGTAAGGCTTCGGATTATGAAATCCTGACATGCCGTCTGGTCGACCGTGCTCTTCGTCCTCTCTTCCCCGATAACTACCACGCTGAGGTTTATGTGAACATCGTGCTCTTTTCGGCCGATGGTGTCGACATGCCCGACGCTCTTGCAGGTCTTGCCGCTTCGGCAGCCCTTGCAGTTTCCGACATTCCTTTCGGCGGTCCCATTTCCGAGGTGCGCGTAGCACGTATCGGTGGCGAGTTCGTGGTTAACCCCACATTCGCACAGCTCGAGGAGGCCGACATGGACATCATGGTTGCCGCTACATACGACAACATAATGATGGTCGAGGGCGAGATGAAGGAAGTTTCCGAGAGCGACCTGCTCGAGGCCATGAAGGTTGCACACGAGGCAATCAAGGTACATTGCAAGGCTCAGATGGAACTCATGGAAGAGGTCGGTTCAACCGTTAAGCGCGAGTACTGCCACGAGGTTAACGACGAAGAACTCCGTGCTTTGGTTCACGAAGCATGCTATGCAAAGGCATACGCTGTAGCCGCAAGCGGCAACAACGACAAGCATGGTCGCGGCGAGGCTTTCGAGGCCATCAAGGAAGAGTTCAAGACCCGCTTCACCGAAGAGGAACTCGAGGAGAAGGGTGCTCTCATCGACCGCTACTACCACGATGTAGAGAAAGAGGCCATGCGCCGTTGCATTCTCGACGAAGGCAAGCGCCTCGACGGTCGCAAGACAACCGAAATACGCCCCATCTGGTGCGAGGCAGGTTATCTCCCCGGCCCTCACGGTTCAGCCGTGTTCACACGTGGCGAGACACAGTCTCTTACAACCGTAACTCTGGGTACAAAGCGCGACGAGAAGATTATCGACGATGTAATGAACCAGGGCACAGAGCGTTTCCTGCTTCACTATAACTTCCCACCGTTCTCAACAGGCGAGGCACGCCCGCAGCGTGGTGTAGGCCGTCGCGAGATTGGTCACGGTAACCTTGCTTGCCGTGCGTTGAAGAATATGATTCCTGCCGATTATCCTTACTGCGTACGCGTGGTATCCGATATCCTCGAGTCAAACGGTTCTTCTTCAATGGCTACAGTATGTGCAGGTACACTCGCACTCATGGACGCCGGCGTAAAAATCAAGAAACCCGTTTCAGGTATCGCAATGGGTCTCATCAAGAACGCAGGTGAGGAGAAATATGCAGTCCTCAGTGATATCCTCGGCGATGAGGACCATTTGGGCGACATGGACTTCAAGGTGACAGGTACTGTTGACGGTATCACTGCAACACAGATGGATATCAAGGTCGACGGTCTTTCATACGAAATCCTCGAAAAGGCACTCAACCAGGCACGCGAGGGCCGCATGCACATCCTCGGCAAGATTACCGAGTGCATTGCCGAACCACGCGCCGAACTCAAACCCCATGCTCCACGCATTGAGACAATGCGCATTCCCAAGGAGTTCATCGGTGCAGTCATTGGCCCGGGCGGAAAGATTATCCAGGGTATGCAGGAAGAGACCGGTGCTACAATCTCTATCGAGGAGGTTGAGGGCGAAGGTATCATTGAGATTGCTGCAAACAACGGCAAGGCAATCAATGACGCCATTGCAAAGATTCGCGCAATCGTTGCAATCCCCGAGGCCGGTGAGGTTTACGAGGGCACAGTGCGCAGCGTAATGCCTTATGGTGCATTCGTTGAGTTCATGCCCGGCAAGGATGGTTTGTTGCACATCTCCGAGATTGACTGGAAGCGTTTCGAGACAATGGAAGAGACCGGTATCAACGAGGGCGACAAACTCCAGGTTAAGCTCGTTGAGATTGACCAGAGAACAGGCAAGTTCAAACTCTCACGCAAGGTTCTCCTTGAGAAGCCCGAGGGCTACGAGGAGCGCGAGCGTCGTCCGCGCCGCGAGCGCGAACCGCGCCGTCCACGTGAGGACAAGGAATAAATGAAAAAAATAACAGGGGCGCGCCCCTGTTATTTTTTGTTTAACACAGTAAAAAAAACTTCCCTCGCGCGTGCGTGCGAATACAATTTTATATATCTTCGCGCTGTCTAAAACAAATTGCACCATGAAAAAGATTAGAGCAGCCATCGTAGGTTATGGCAATATAGGTAAATATACGCTTCAGGCGCTGCTTGCTGCGCCCGACTTTGAAGTTGCCGGCATTGTGCGCCGTTCGGGTGCCGAGAACCTGCCCGCGGAACTTGAAGGATATAATGTGGTAAAAGACATACGCGAACTGGGCGATGTCGATGTCGCAATCCTCTCGACCCCCACACGCAGTGTGGAGAAGTATGCCAAGGACATACTTGCACTTGGAATAAACACCGTCGACAGTTTCGATATCCATTCAAAGATTCTTGACCTGCGCCGTTCATTGGGCGAGAGTGCCGAGGCCGGCAATGCCGTTTCAATCATTTCGGCCGGTTGGGACCCGGGAAGCGATTCTGTAGTGCGCACTCTGCTTGAGGCTATCGCCCCCAAGGGCATAACATACACCAACTTCGGTCCCGGCATGAGCATGGGCCATACAGTGGCAGTGAAAGCCATCGAAGGCGTGAAGGCGGCACTTTCAATGACAATTCCTGTTGGTACGGGAATACACCGTCGCATGGTATACATTGAACTCGAAGAGGGTTATGACTTCGGCCAGGTATCGGCTGCCATCAAGGCCGACCCTTACTTCGTTAACGACGAAACGCATGTGAAACAGGTTCCTTCGGTCGACGCCCTGCTCGACATGGGTCACGGCGTGAACCTCACCCGCAAGGGCGTGTCGGGCGTTACGCAGAACCAGTTGTTCGAGTTCAATATGCGAATAAACAACCCGGCTCTCACCGCCCAGGTGCTTGTGTGCTGTGCGCGTGCAACCATGCGCCAGGCTCCCGGTTGCTACACCATGATTGAAATTCCGCTAATCGACCTGTTGCATGGCGATAGGGAGGAGCACATTGCACACCTTGTATAAGGCAAGTGCCCCTTACTATAGAATAAATCTGTTATGAGTGAACAGCCAAGAGCCTCGTTCGGGGGCAAGTTGAGTGTCATATTGGTAGCGGCGGGCAGTGCCATTGGACTGGGCGCCTTGTGGCGTTTCCCTTACATCGCCGGCAAGCACGGTGGGGCAGCATTCCTGCTCGTCTTTCTCCTGAGTATATTTGTGGTAGGCATTCCTGCAATGCTTGCCGAATTTGCTGTAGGCCGCAGCACGAAGAAGAATGCTGTGGGTGCTTTCCGCACCCTCTCCAAGCGTTGGAGTTGGTTGGGTTACAGCGGTGTGCTTGGCGCACTGCTCATCTCGGGCTACTACTACATCATTGCAGGTTGGTCACTCGAATATTTCGTGAATTCGTTAACCGGCGGAATCTTCGGTTCGCCGCTCACCTTCAAGGAGCAGTTCGATGTGTTTCAGGGTTCATGGAAACCGTTGCTGTGTGCAATAATATTCATTCTCATGACCCATTTCATTGTGTCGCGTGGAGTTGAAAAAGGTATTGAAAAAGCCGCCAAGTTCATGATGCCGCTGTTGCTCATTATCCTTGTGATAATGGCTGTGAGGGTTGCATTCATGCCGGGTGCGTCCGAGGGCTACAGGTTCTTTCTCTCCTGCGACTTTGCCGAGGCTTTCAAGGCCGAGACCATTATGATGGCGATAGGTCAGGCCTTCTTCTCCCTTTCGGTGGGTATGGGCTGCATGGTAACCTATGCTTCCTACTTCAAACAGGACAACAATATGGTTTCAACCGCATTCAATGTCTCTGTACTCACCCTGCTTGTCTCTGTGCTTGCCGGCCTTGTAATCTTCCCCGCAGTGTTCAGTGCAGGTCTGCAACCGACCGAAGGTCCTGCGCTTGTTTTCGTTACCCTGCCCGAAATCTTCAAAGGACTGCCCCTGGCGGCAGTGTGGTCGGCAATCTTCTTCCTGTTAGTTATTTTGGCCTCGCTCACATCCACAATATCGTTCCACGAGGTGCTCACAGCCTATTTTGCCGAGGAGTTCAGCCTCACACGCAAAAAGGCGGCAATGCTCACGACCGTAATCTCGATAGTGTTGAGCGCGGTAACTTTTTTCAGCCTCTTCGGTATCGACTTCTTCAACTTATTCGATTACATAACAGCCAATGTGCTCATGCCGCTCGGCGCCATGTTCACCTGTATAATGGTCATGTGGTTCATGAAGAAGGATTTCATGAAGAGCGAACTCACCAACAACGGTACATGCAACCGCAGGCTCACCCCTGTAATCCTGTTCATGCTCCGCTACATTACCCCCGTGCTTATTCTTTATATATTCATAAAGAACTTCCTGTAAAGGGTTATGTCCTTCGTCAGATATTCGCTATTCTCATTATATCGGCAAACACGCCCGCTGCGGTAACGCTTGCGCCGGCGCCGTAACCCTGAATGAGCATAGGATACTCCTTATAACGCTCCGTGGTGAGCAGAATGATGTTGTTGCTGCCCTCGAGATGATAGAACGGGTGACGCTCGTCGACCTTGCTCAGCGCCACACTGCCCTTGCCGTTCTCATATCGGGCAATGAAACGCCAATGCTTCTTCTCGGCAACGAGTTGCTTGCGCTCCTCTTCGAACTGAGCGTCGAGTTGAGGCAACTTTGCCCAGAAATTCTCCAATGTGCCGTCGAACAGTTCCTGCGGAATGAAAAGGTTTGCAGTCACATCCTCCTGCTCTATTGCATATCCCGCCTCGCGCGCCAGAATGACAAGTTTTCTTATCACATCCTTTCCGCACAGGTCTATACGTGGGTCGGGTTCGCTGTAACCCTTCTCCTGAGCCAGGCGCACAGCCTCGCTCATGGGCACATCGCCGCTCAGCACATTGAATATGAAGTTTAGCGTGCCGCTCAGCACAGCCTCAATCTTCAGAATCTTGTCGCCGCTGTTTATAAGGTCGTTGATTGTATTTATGATAGGCAAGCCGGCACCTACGTTCGTTTCGAACAGATACTTTATGTTGCGCTGGCGGGCAATCTGCTTGAGCCTGCAATATGTCGCGTAGTCGCCCGATGAGGCTATCTTGTTGGCTGCAACAACGCTTATGTTGTGCGACAGCAGGTCGGCATATATCGACGCGACCTCACCATTGGCAGTGCAGTCTACAAACACCGGGTTAAAGATGTTCATGTGTATTATATCGTCCCTCAACTGCTTTATGTTGCTCTCCTTGCTCTCCTTCAGGCGTGTGCGGTAATCGGTGAGGTCAAGTCCCTCGCGGTCGAATATCGCATGGCGGCTGTTGGCAATGCCCACAATATTGAGTTTAAGACTGTGCTCCTTCTTCAGTTTCTCCTGTTGAGAGGCAATCTGCTCTATGAGACTGCCGCCCACTGTGCCAATACCGCAGATGAAGAGGTTCAGCACCTTGTACTCCGACAAGAAGAATGAATCGTGTATAACGTTCAGTGTCTTACGCAACAGTTTGGAGTCGATGACAAACGATATGTTCGTCTCCTGCCCGCCCTGGGCGCATGCAATGACGTTTATACCGTTGCGGCCCAGTGTCTGGAACAACTTCCCAATGATACCCGCGTTGTGGCGCATGTTCTCGCCCACTATGGCTACAGTGGAGAGGTCCGATGTGGCGCGCACGCTCTCCATAAGACCCATTGAAATCTCCTTCTCGAATTCGCGGTTCAGCACCTCGCAGGCCTTCACGGCGTCTACGTGGCGCAATCCAAGCGATGTACTGTTCTCCGATGAGGCCTGGGCTACAAGGAACACGCTTATGTCGGCATTGGCAAGAGCGCGGAAAATGCGCTGGTTCACACCTACAACACCCACCATGCCAAGTCCCTGAACAGTGAGCAGGTCGGTGTCGTTAATGCTCGAGATACCCTTGATGAGTCTTCCCTCATCCTCGCTATGGTCGTCGACCACGGTGCCCGGAGCCTCGGGGTTGAAGGTGTTCTTTATCCTTATTGGGATATTGGCCTTGAATACCGGGTAAATTGTCGGCGGGTACACAACCTTTGCGCCGAAGTTGCAGAGTTCGGTTGCCTCAACATAACTCAAGTGCCCTATTGTGTAGGCATTGTTTATCACCCGCGGGTCGGCGGTCATGAAACCGTCCACATCGGTCCATATCTCAAGGCAACTCGCTTTCAGCGTTGCTGCAAGCACGGCCGCCGTGTAGTCGCTTCCGCCACGTCCAAGGTTGGTGATTTCCTCATTGTCCTTGTCCTGTGCAATGAAACCCGGAACAACCACAACCCTTTCGGTGCAGTTGTCGAACTGCTCATGAATGAGCCTGTCGGTGACCTCGTCGGCAAGTATATACTTGCCATGCTTGGTCTCGGTCTTTATGAAACGGCGTGCATTCAGGCGCACGGCACCGTCGATGAGTGCTGTGACAATGCGGCTCGAAATCCTTTCGCCATAACTCACAATAGTTGCTTCTGACTTTGCTGTGAGGTTGTTAATGAGTGCAAGGCCTTGATATATATTGTTCAGTTCATTGAGCAACACATCAATCTCCTGCAGAAGGGCAGTGCGTTTCTCTTCGCACGTTATCACGGCATTTACAAGGTCGTGATGACGCGCCACAATCTCCTGGAACTCGCTATTGAACCCCGCGTCGCCGCTTACCGCCATGTTGGCAGTCTTTATTAACTTGTCGGTTATGCCGCCCAGTGCCGACACTACCACAATCACCCGTTCCTCGGCCGCAGCCTTCTCGACAATACACTTAAGATTCAGTATGCTGTTTACGGAACCAACAGAAGTCCCGCCGAATTTCATTACTTTCATTTGCTATTCTCTGATATTCAAGTCGCAAATTTACAGTTTTTACGCCATTGAAAAAACAAACCACCATATAAATTCAAACACAGAACTGAAAATAGAGTACAGATAACAGAGTACAGATAACAGATAACAGAGTACAGATAAAAGCCACAGGCTTCGATAACACGAGCAGTGAAAGGTCACGCGAACCTGTCATGCCGGAGCAGAGCGAAGCATCTAAAGACGCAGGACTTTTCACGCCAAACAACAATCATTGCAAGAGTAATTTCAAAAAGCAAGAGTTGAAGAAAAATTCAAGTAAACAATCAAGGTTGATGACTGCCGTAGAATACAAGACGAGCAAAAGCGAGTAAGAACCTCTAAAACGGCTCAACGTAAAAGGTTGAGGAGATACTATTATGAGGACATGGTAATGGGAATAGATATAAGTCTTATATTCTTCAATACAATTTACCCTTAAACTGTTGTCGTATATTCTTTTTGTAATCGTTCTATCATGTTCTTTTGGGCCCAAAAGAACGAAAAGGCCCGGCACTGCAAAAACAGTCGCAACAGCCTTTCGCTCATGCCGCCGTGGCGAGCATTCGGCCGGCAGTTGCTTTTCGCAAACAACTTTTCGTTCAGCCATCGGGGATAAAAGAACTCGCTTTCCACGCAATAACAACAACGCTGATATCCACCGCTCAAACAGCTTTTATCCTGTTTCCGCTGCCTGAACGGTTGTTTGCTGTGTTTTAGATAGTGCCGGTTTTTCTTTGAGATTACTATTGCTATGATTGCCAAGTCGGGCATATTCCTCCCCTGCCCTTAGGGGAGGTGGCCGAAAGGACGGAGGGGTATAATAAAGGCGGCAATTCAAGTGCAGATAACGAAAAATGGAGAGCATGCGCTCTCCATTTTTCGTTATCTGCAATAGTCAAATTACTGCCAAAGGTCACCCCATGAACCGCGGCGGCCGCCATCGAGTTGCTGACCACTTACTGAGGTATCTACTGATTTATTTTCATCGCTGTTTATTCCCAATGAAGCAGCAAGCATGTTGGTTGCCTCAACGTTTACCTCTGACATAAGAGGTGAAATATAAGTCTTTTTCATATTCTTGTATAATTGTTTTTCTTGTTATTGTTTTTTTGACAGAAGAACAGAAGAACAAAAAGATTGTAAAATGCAGATTCTTGTGAAACCGGGCAACGATTCCGTTGCAATGCACCAAGGTGCATTTTTATAAAACAGATTTAATGAAACTGCACACAAACTGCTTGTGTGCAGTTCACTAAATTTGTTTTATTATTGGTTTCGAGCCATAGGACTTATGTTCTTATGTACTTATGTCTAAAATTAATATTTAGCGAACAAGTAAAATTTTACTTAACCAAAACCTTTACGCCGTTGATGATGTAGATACCATTGCTTGGGTTCTCAACGCGACGGCCTGTGAGGTCATAGATAACTGTACTCTGTTCTCTGTTCTCTGTTATCTGGTCAATGCCTGTTGTGCCCTCGCCGAAACGGAAGCTGTAAGAAGCAACATTTGCAGAACCAGCAACTGCAGGCAAATATGCCTTGTGACTGTTGTTAAGGAATGCAGTGTTTTCTGCCTGATTTTTTGTTGCAATGTAGAAACCAACCTCATCCTTAACACCATCCTCATCTGTATCGATGTAGCTGAGTACATAAGCATCCTCAGTTACATGTGCTGCAGCAACTGTACCGTCAAGGGCATTCTCGCCGGCAAATGGCTCAGATGTTGTGATTGTAAAGTTGTAAGTATCCTCAACTGCAGCCTCGCCATTAGCACCGGCAATAACAACACCTGTTTTTGCAGGAATAACACCATTTTCAATTACATTCAGTGTAGCCCATTCACCGTTGATTGTAACAGTGTATGCCTTAACATCATCAGCAACTTCAAGTGCTACAGGAGCATACAATGTTGCATAACCAGCTGCAGAAACTGCTACAGGAAGTTCTGTAACCTCCTCAAGTGTCCAGTCATGTTCTGCGTGAATGTCGTCTGAGCAGCGGTTAAGTTCAACAGTTTCGCTATAAACATAGTAATGCAAATAATATCCAGCTGATTTGACAGTGTAAGCACCTGCCACGCGTGGAGAACCAGCAAATGTTATATCAGAAGCAGCTTTTGAACCGTCGACAGTTGAGAATGTCCAGTGGTTTGAACTCAAGCCAATGTAAAGACCGCTGTTATATGCAAGCAGTTTGCCATCGTTATAGTAGTAGATTGTAGAAGCATCTGCTTCGGCCTTACATGCAATTCTACCGCCATCAGCATTTGTGTTGCCGGTGATATAGTAGTTTGCAAGTGTTGCATTGCAAGCACCCTTAATGCGGTAGTACTTGCCCGCCTCTGGCATGTTGATAACAAGAGCCTCCGCATTGTCCAATGCTGTTGTTGCAGCAGTGACATCATTGATGTCCAAAACAGCCTGCTCCGCAAGTGTCTTAGAAACGATAGCCTCTGCTGCTGGAAGTGCAGCTACAATAGCATCCTTATTACCTGTGTACTCTCCAAGGCCGTCACCCATTACAGCATCAGCATAATGTGCCTTTGCGTTATACGCCTTTAGCAATGCATCGAGGGCTATAATTTCCTCGCCAGTAAGACCGTCGATAGAGTTGATGTACCAGCGAGAAGCATCCTCGTCTTGGTCGTAGTTGAGAAGCTTGTCATCATCGTGGTTTGATGCATGCATTGTCTCGCCGTTGGTGTGCATCTCAACGATGCTATTTTCTGCATCAACTATCTCAAATGTATATGCTGCAGAAGGGGTTTCGGTGAGCGGGCAGTTGCTACTTGGAGCGCCCATATATACTTTGTTCAATTCATTGTACATGTAGAACGATGTACCACCGGCATGTTGCAGGCTCCAGAGTGAGTTATAGCCCTGAGCATCAGCGCCGATAGCCTTCATTGTTGATGCATTTGCCGATACCCATACACCGTTACGTTTGTTATCAGTTGCTGTTGTTTGGAAAGTGAACTTCTTTGCAGCAACAGCGTCTGTTACATTGGTCAATTTAGAGTCAATTGTAGCAAAAGTAGCAATGCCGTTTGCCTCAACTGCAGAGACTGCAGCTTTTGCAGTAGCAATGAGCCCTGCATCGAATACAACAGAAAGATTTGCCCACTCGTCAAGTGTAGCGTTTGTAACTGTCTTATAATCTTCGATAAAACCAGCCAACACTTCATCTGTCACCTCATCGATAGTAAGACGACTACCGTCATCTGTTGCAGCCCAACCGGAAATCCAATAAGACAAAGCACCGTTACGGCTGTTTATATAGCCATTGTCATGGTCTTCACGACGCAAAGTGTAACCATCGTTATTAGCAAACAACAGCCAATCGGTATTGTCTGTAACACTTGTCAATTCTGTAAAAGGAATGGCCGTACCGCTGTCATCAACGTTTTCGCTCCAGGCAATCTTTGAAGGACCTGCTACATAGTTGAACAATTTATAGCCGTCAAAGGGGTTACCTGTGAAAGCGTAGAAGTTTGCAGGTGATTTTGCCGCAACATTAGCAGCGAAGCTCTTGTTGCTTGCAGCATCGTATGTAAGGTCGGCCTGGCGAAGTGTCAAAGTGTACCAGTGCATACCCTCACCGAATGAACCGTCATTCTCCAATGTAGAAACGGTGAAAGGAAGAACAGATTCGTCAAGCGTACATGTGATAACCACAGTCTCGTTTGCTGTTGGAGCACCATCAGGAACATTTGCTGTAACACCGTAAGGAAGCACATATGTAAAGGCAGGATATACATCACCGACAGCAATTTTTGTCACCTGTTTATGAACAGTCTCGCCATTGTACTGGAAATCATAAGTAATTGTGTATGAGTTATCCAAAACTGCAATAGCATCTGTTGGGTCAAAATCGGCAACCTCTGTCAATATGAATGTGTTGCCTGCGTCAACAGAGCCCCAAGTACTGCTACCCCAATTGTTAATAGCAAGCTGAGAAGAACCACCAAGGTTTACAACATGACTCTCATCGTACTTAAAGAAGTAATTGCCACCATCGAGATTTGTAACCTGAATGTTATCTATGGGCAGAGTTGCAGAAAGCGTACCATCTTTCTGCATGAACTTCTTAGCCCATACATTGTAGAGATAAACATTGCCATCATACTGAATGAATGCAAAGTTCTTCTGCTCTTCGCTTGAAACAGCGATGTTGTTAAATCCAACACATGCTGTAGCGTCGTCATTCGCTGCCAAACCACCGCGTCCGTTAGTTGTGATGGTAAAGCTTTTGTCTGTCGCAGGGAGTGTCTGCGCAAATGTTGTAACTGCAAAAAGCAGTGTCAACATTAAAGAAGTAAATCTTTTCATTTGTAATTAATATTAGGTTAACAATTTAGATATACCTTATTAAATATCCGGTGCGGTTCTGCCGCACTGTTTTCACATCTCTTTGTAAGAGATGTAATTTCCGCGCAAAATTCCGATTGGGCATGCTTACCCAGACACAGCAAAAAATGTGAAAAATTTGGTGGAAAACGGCAAAATGCGCATTGTGAATTTGGTGGAAA